>DATNPP010000261.1:0-4049 GCA_036703175.1 Oscillatoriaceae cyanobacterium | reverse complement strand
CCCCTGGCAGGTCATGACCGCGCCGGTGACGGTGCCCCTGGGCGCCGCCAAGCTCGCCATCACGCACCCCGGCATCACGGCCGGCACGTTGGCCCTGGCCGGCGATCTCGGCAACAACGCCGCGAGCGGCAACGCGTTGCGCCAGATGGGCGCCGCGGACGACGCGAGCGCGCCGCAGGACGGCTCGTCGACCTCGACGGACGGCAACTTCACCTGGTATCAGCTGCAAAACGGCGACACGCTCCAATCGATTGCCAAGAAGCAGCTGGGCGACGCCAACCGTTGGCCCGAAATCTACCAGGCGAACCAGGATCTGTTCGACTCGCTGGGCCAGAACGGCACGATTCCGTCCGGCACCAAGATCAAGATTCCGGTCGACAACACCAGCCCGTCGTCGCCCTCGACGAACGGCTCGAGCGACGCCGCGGCGTACAAGCAATCGCTGCTGAAGGTGCTCGATCAGAAGATCGCCGCCAGCACCGGCGACACCAAGACGTTGCTGACGCAGCTGCGCCAGCGCCTGGCGACCATGCCGGCCGATCAAGTCTACTCGCTCAAGGATCAGCTCGACGCCCAGGGTCTGACCGTGGACGGCGGCAACCAGGGCACGACGCCGGCGCCCAAGCCGTCGCCGAAGCCGGCTCCCGCGCCTCAAGCGCCCGGCCGTCCGGCGCCGACCGCGCCCACGCAGACCACGCCGCCTTCGAATGGCACCCGTCTCTACACGGTGCGCCAGGGCGACACGCTCACCGGCATCGCGCAGAGCCAGCTGGGCGACTGGAACAAGTGGCACACGATCGTCGACATGAACCAGAACCGCTACCCGACGCTCGCGAGCAATCCGGATTACATTCAGAGCGGCTGGCGTCTGAACCTGCCGGTCGGCTCGGCCGGTCGCACGGTCAGCGCGGCGAGCACGTCCACCCCGGCGCCCGCGCCGGCGAGCACGGCGCCTCAGAACGCCGCGCCCGCGCCGGGCACCGTGGGGCCTAACACGGGCACCGACGCGGAGCGCCAGCAGTTGCAGAACCTGCTCTCGCAGCTCGGCTTCGATGTGCAACCCACCGGCAAGTACGATCAGTCGACCGCGGACGCGGTGGTGGCCTTCAAGCAGATGGCGGGCCTTCCCACCGACAACGCGGACGTCGATCCGGACACCAAGGCGGCGATGCAGATCTCGCTGCGGTTGCTGCAGGATCCCAACGTGCGCTCCCAGGCCAACATGGAGGCCGCCGTTCACGAAGCCGCCAATTTGGCGACGGGTTCGATCGGCCCCGAGGTCGGCTCGGATCAGGCCCGCGCGCTGGTTCAGCAGTACCTGCAGGCGGTGGGCTACAACGTCCCCGTGAACGGCCAGTTCGACCAGGCGACCCTCGATGCGTTGACGCAGTTCAAGCAGCAGAACGGGCTCGCGGCGTCCTACCAGGACGACCAGGGCAATCCGGTCTACACGCCCTACGTGGACGGCCCGACGGCCGAGGCGCTCTACAACGCCGCCTCGCAGACGCCGAGCAAGTCCAGCTAAATCAGAACCTGAGAGGGGCCGCGTGCGGCCCCTCTTTTCGATTTGAAAGGGGACCTGGATGAGAAAAGCGATTGGCTTGCTCTTGGGCGCCACCCTGGTAGGAGGTTGTATGCATGCGGCGCAGGCGGACACGCATCGGCTCGTCTACGTCGAGTCGCTCACGGCGCCGCAGACGGCGATCGCCGGCCAACCCGTGAGCGTCATTCTCAGCGGCGCCCTGCCGAACCCGAACTGGCAACTCAGCACCTGCAACCTGGCCCGCTCGGACCACCACATCACGATCTCGGTCTGGACGGACCTCGCGAAGCACGGCATGGTGGTGCAGATGCTGGTGCCTTTCAAGCGATCGATCCCCATCGGCCCGCTCACGCCCGGCACCTGGACCATCGAAGCCCCCGGCTACGGCAAGTCGCACGCCGAGACGCAAATCGAGGTCCAATAGCGCTATTTGCCGGAAGGTTGCGGCGTGTTCGGCTTGAGCTCCAAATAAACCAGCAGCAGCGACACGTCCGCCGGCGTCACGCCGCCCACGCGGCTGGCCTGGCCGATGGTCAGCGGGCGGATGCGGCTCAGCTTGTCCTGCGCCTCGCGCGAAAGTCCCTTGAGCTGGTAATAATCCAGCTCCGCAGGCAGCGCCTTGTTCTCGAGGCGCTCTTGCCGCGCGACCTGCACCTGTTGACGCTTGATATAGCCCTCGTACTTCGATTGGATCTCGACCTGCTCGGCGACCTCACGCGGCACGTCCGACAAATCACGGCCGAACACCTGCATCAACGCATGGTGCCCGACGTTGGGCCGGCGGAGCAGCTCCTCGAGCGTCAGCGAGCGGTCGACCGAGTCCCCGGTGAGCGCCTGAAATCGCGCCGCCTGGGCCGAGTTCGGATTGATGCGCGAGGCCCGCAACCAGGCCAGCTCGGCGTCGATCGCCGCCATTTTGTCACGGAAGCGATCGTAGCGTGCCTGCGGCACGAGCCCGAGCTGATAGCCACGCGGCGTGAGGCGCTGGTCCGCGTTGTCCTGGCGCAGCATCAGCCGATGCTCGGAGCGGCTGGTGAGCATGCGGTAGGGGTCGCGGATGTCCTTGGTGACCAGATCGTCGATCAGCGTGCCGATGTACGACTCCTGACGCGGCAACACCACCGGCTCGTGGCCCAGCGCCAAACGCGCCGCGTTGATGCCCGCGACGAGCCCCTGGGCGGCGGCCTCCTCGTAGCCCGAGGTGCCGTTGATCTGTCCCGCCGTGAACATCGCCGGACAGACCTTGGACTGCAGCGTGGGCAACAACTGGGTGGCCGGAATGCAGTCGTACTCGACCGCGTAGCCGTGACGCACGATGCGGGCGTTCGCGAGGCCGGGAATGGTCTTGATGAAGGCTTCCTGCACGTCCGCCGGCAGGCTCGTCGAGCAGCCCTGGATGTACATCAGGTCCTGCTCGGCGCCCTCGGGCTCGACGAAGACGGGGTGGCTGTCCTTTTCCGCGAAGCGCACCACCTTGTCTTCGATCGAGGGGCAGTAGCGCGGGCCGATGCCCTCGATCGTGCCCGCGTAGATCGGCGAGCGATCGAGGTTGGCGCGAATGATCGCGTGCGTCTCCGGCGTCGTGCGGGTGAGCCAGCAGGACAGCTGGGGCTTTTGCTCGCGCGGTTGCTCGAACGAGAAGTGCAGCAGGTCCGCATCGCCGCGCTCCTCTTCCATGGCGGCGTAATCGATCGAGTCCGCCGCGACGCGCGGCGGCGTGCCGGTCTTCAAGCGATGCAGCTCGAAGCCGAGCGCGCGCAGACTCTCGGAGAGCCGGTCCGCCGACGGCTCGCCGTAGCGGCCGGCCGCGTAGTTCGAGAGGCCGACGTGGCACTTGCCGCGCAGAAAGGTCCCCGTGGTGATGACGACCGCGCGGGCCACGAGCGTCTCGCCTTCGGCGGTGACGAGCTCGAGGCCGTCAGGCGTACGGTGAATCGCGTCGACCATGCCGGCCTGCAGCGTCAGGCCGGGCTGCTCCTCGCAAGTGCGGCGCATATACTCGGCGTAGCGCTTCTTGTCCGACTGCGCGCGCAGCGCCTGCACGGCGGGGCCCTTCGAGCTGTTGAGCACGCGAATCTGCAGATAGGTGGCATCCGCCGCAAGCCCCATCTGGCCGCCGAGCGCATCCACTTCGCGCACCAGGTGCCCCTTGGCCGGGCCGCCGATCGCGGGATTGCAGGGCATGGTCGCGATCGTCTCGAGGTTGAGCGTCACCATCAGGGTTTCGGCGCCCAGACGCGCACTCGCGAGCGCCGCCTCGACGCCCGCATGCCCACCTCCGATGACGATGACATCCCAGATCCGCTGCATAAGGACTCCTCAGCTCCATTCTAACAGATCCGCCACGCTTTCCCCCTCTCCCCGTTGGGCATAGGTGGACACTTAAGCCGCGAATGCTTGTCGCTCGCGGCTTTCAAGTTTATGCGCGAGTCGTTTCTGCGTAGCAGGGCGTTGTCGCTCTCGGCTTCCGGATTCGTTTGGCTGTCGGAGGGGCGAGTGTTGGCGC
>DATNPP010000258.1:0-1764 GCA_036703175.1 Oscillatoriaceae cyanobacterium | reverse complement strand
AGACCAGGCGATCAAAAGGATCGTTCGGCAAGAGCGTGTAGCCTGCGCGGGCAGCGCGATCGTAGGCATTGTTCGGCAGCGGACTCCCATCGATGCGCGTCGTCACGCTGCCTGCGGTTATGGCGAGACAGCAGCGCTCGGTCTCCTGTCCGTAATCGCCACTCAATAGGAGGTGGAAATTGCTCGCAGGCGTGAAGAGCAGCTGCCCTCGAATGCCCCACCTGTCCACATTATCGTCGTAGACATGGGTGCGCACGTTGTACCAGTCGCCATCACGTTTGGTGTAACTGCCGGAGAGACGCAAGGCGAGCAAGTCGCCCTTTATCGGGATATCAGCCACCGCGCGACCGCGCCTGTAATTGTAGTTGCCCACGCTGAGCTCTCCCATCGCACTCGGCGTGAAGGACGGCAGCCGGCTCGTCACGCTGACCGCGCCGGCGGTCGTGTTCTTGCCGAACAATGTGCCCTGTGGCCCCCGCAGAACCTCGACCCGATCAATGTCGAACAAATCGAACAGCGCTTGGGCCGGCCGACCATAATAGACGTCATCGACATAAAAGCCGACACCGTTCTCCAGGCCATCGCTCGCCGTTCCGACACTGGTTCCAAGTCCACGTATGTTGATATTGACGTTACGTGGATTAGCGCTCAACACTTGCAGACTTGGGACTAACTGCTTGATCTCCTCTATTCCGCGCGCACCGTTTTTCTCCAGCGTTGCGCCGCTGACAACGGAGATCGGAATGGGCACGTGCTGCACGTTTTCCACGCGGCGGCGGGCGGTAACCAGAATTTCATCAGCCGATGGTGCAGCCGAAGCGGCCTGTGCTTCTTCTGCCGGGTTCGCCTGCGCATTGGCGCATGAGGGCCAGGCGGCCGCGGCAAGGATGAGCGCGCCTGCGCGATGGAGATTCGCGCGCGCCCAGCTCGCCTGCGCAGGAAAAGGTCGAAGCATGGTTTCCCCCTGATCGTTTCGCTACCGGTTGCGATCGGCAACTAAGGCGGGGCGAACCGGATAAAACCCTAGTTCTTCTATAGGGAACAGGAGAATCCCTTTCCGCGGCGTTGGATGCTCGTTCGCTAAGGTGGACGCAGCGACGCCAAACGCGCTGCCTCATGATGGAAATGGGAAGCTCGTTCTCCACGGCCGTCGCGCAACGGGAGGTGTCGATGTCGGGTTCTCGGGCATATGAAGATGCGCAAAGCCTGGACGAGGCGGCGACCAACGGCCCGCTGCTGACAGATGCGCAGCTGGCGGCGGAGCAGCTATCGCTTCGCATAGCGCAGGCGCCCGAAGTGGAAGCCGCCAAGGCTCGCCTTCGTTCCGACCTCCTCGCGGACGAGGTGGGTCGGACCCGCGACGGCGAGGCGACGTTGGATCGTGCCATCGACAATTGGGCACGCGCGCTTGCGCTGCGACTCGCCTGCAGCGATCTCGCCAATCCTCACTTCATTTGGTCGGTTGACGAGACACCCCGCGAATCCCGTGGATATTATTGGCCCGGTGCGGGCCTCGGGGGCGTCGGCAACCCCGACAATGTCTATCGCACCGCATTTTTGGATGGTGAGAGCAGCTATGAAGTGATCGGCCGACGGGCAGCCAACGGATCGGGCCACTTCAGTCTTGAGCTAACGCGTCAGGAAGCGGCTCGTCTGCAACTGCGGCCGGTGGAAGGCAATGAGGCCGATCTCGGCGATCAGGTTGGGATCCTCACCATCAGCGATCTCGAGATTCAAGCGGACGGAACGTTCAGGGTGACGATC
>DATNPP010000229.1:0-9704 GCA_036703175.1 Oscillatoriaceae cyanobacterium | reverse complement strand
GCGCAACTGGCCTGGGGTCGCCCCCGCTCCCAGCCTCAGCCCCTGAACAGGGCTTCGCCATCCCTCTCCCACCCTCCGGGGGAGAGGGCAATATTGCTTGCTGTAGCGCGATTTTGGGACGTGTAACGCGTGCGTAACGCGCGTTCGGTTTCATGGTCACATTCAAGCCTTCCGGTTCCCCCAAGGAAAGGAGCTCGCTGTGGCCATCCACGCTGTCGATAAGTCCCCGTACCGCTTCGTCGTCGAAGCCCTTCTGTTCCTCACCTACGCCGTCTTCGGCCTGTCCTGGATCGGGGTGACGCCCCTGCTGGGCGCCCTCCAGGCTCACTTCCACGCCTCGGGCGCCGAGCTCGGTATGGTCAACACCGCCGTCACGCTCGCCAAGGTGATCGGCCCGCTGCTCACGGGGATCCTTGCCGTGCGCCTCGGCCTCAAGAAGAGCATCCTGCTCGGCGGCTTGTTCATCTCGATCGCCGCGATCGCCCCTTTCATGCCGAACTTCCCAACTTTCCTGGCGAGCCGCTTCGTCTTCGGCCTCGGCGGCGCGATCGTCGTGACGCTGCTCGGCCCCGCCGTCATGCAGTGGTTCTCGCACGACGAACTGCCGATCGTGAATGCGTTCAACAACGTCGCCGTCAACACCGGCATCAGCGTCACGCTCTTCACCACCGTCCCGCTCGCGAACGCTCTCGGCTGGCGTAACACGCTCGTGCTCTACGGCGTGCTGAGCATCCTGCTGCTCGCCGCCTGGGCCGTGCTCGGCCGCGATCGCCAGCACACCACCTCCGTGACCGAAGAGGCCCCCAGCGTGCGTTACGCCGACGTCTGGCGCATGCGCGAGACCTGGCTGATCGCCCTGGCCTTCGCCGGCCCGCTCGCGCTGTATCTCGCCTTCAACACCTGGCTGCCCCGCTACTACGTCGAGGCCTTCGGCATGGCGCCCGCGGCCGCGAGCCAGTACACCGGCTTCTTCAATCTGATCGGCATTCCCGCGGCGATCGTCGCCGGCTACCTCACGCGCCGCCTCGGCCTGCGCCGCCCGTTCATTCTCGGCGCCGGCGTGTTGATGGGCTTCGCCGCGTTCGGCATGTTCCTGTTCAATCAGCCCGCCGTGATCCTGCTTGCCGCCGTGCTGCTGGGCATCTCGCTCTTCGCCTACGTCGCCCCGCTGTTCACGATTCCGATGGAGCTGCGCGGCATGACTCCGCAACACGTCGGCCTGATGATGGGCACGGTCTACAGCATCGCCTACCTGTTCTCCTCGCTCTCGCCGATCGTGGTGGGCGCGCTGCACGATGCCACGGGCTCGTTCGTTCCCGGATTCGCCCTCTGGGCCGTGTTCTCGTGGGGATTGGCCGTCGGCGGCTGGCTGCTGCCCGAGACGGGCACCTCCCCGCGCCGTGCCGAGGCGCCCAAGCCCGCGCTCAGCCAGGCTTGAGCTTGTCGAATATCCGTTAACAGAGCTTTAACCCCGGTTTCAGAAACAAACCTCTCGGGCGCTGCGATAACTGCTTCAGGAAACTGGAGCAAGGAGCAGCGCCCCATGAGCATTCATTCGACCGGCCTTTCCCGCATTCTGCAAATCCTCGAGCAGCCCCGTCGTCCGGGTGCGCCGCGGACGCTGCCGCAGATCGCGCCGCAAACGATGAACTCGGACAAGCTCACCAAGAGCGCGGTGCTCAAGGGCGATCGCTTCGCTTCGGACGCCGGATTGAACGCCGTCGGCGCCGGCCAGACGACCCTCGGCCAGGGCGCGGTCGGTCCCAGCGTCAAGGCCGTGCAACAGGCTTTCGTCGATATGGCCTTTCTGATTCCCGGCGGCGTCGACGGCATGTACGGCCCGCAGACCGCCCAGTCCGTGCGCAACTTCCAGCAGATGGCCGGCTTGCCGCAAACCGGCGTGGTCGATCAGGCGACCATGAAGGCGCTCGATCGTTACGCGCCGCCCGCCGGCAAGCAGAGCTGGGATACGGGCGTGAACCCGGGCCCGCTGCCCGATCCGCGCGTCGGCAAGAAGATCGCCCGCGTGGTGGTCGAGACCCAGCAGCATCGCGCTTTTCTGTTCGACAAGACCGGCAAGCTCACGAAGATCTACGCCTGCCGCTCCGGCAAGACGAGCACCCCGACCGTGCCGGGCGTGAAGATCGTCGACGGCAAGAACGACAACCCTGCAGCGGTCTCGAACGCGCTCTGGCCCACCTCGGGCGGCCGCGCGTTCGGCACGCGCTTGATGAATTTGAGCGATTACGATCCCGAGACCGGCCGCACGTATCTTGGACCGCATCACGGCGAGGAGCTGCACGGCACGTACGAGGACAATTCGATGGGCCAGAACTTCTCCCACGGCTGTGTGGGCCTGCGCAACGCGGACATCGAGGAAATCTACAACCAGGTCGCCAACGGCGAGCTGGTGCGCTTCGACGGCTGAATTTCTCCCGGTACACTGACGCGACAGGGCCCGCTCGATTCGAGCGGGCCCTGTCGTCGATGGGTTACTGAACGATGATCGTGCCGGTCATGCTGCTGTGCAGCGAGCAGTGATAGGTGTAGGTGCCGGCCGTCGTGAACTTCACGGGGTACTTGTTGCCCGGACCCAGCGGGCCGGAATCCCATTGCTGGGCATCGCCCTTGTCCGAGGTGGTGGTGTGCAGCATCGAATCCTCGAAGTCCCAGGTGATCGTCGAGCCGACCGGCACGGTGAGCGAGGCGGGGCTGAAGGCCATGTTCTTGACGGTCACCGTCATCTGCACCGGGGTTTTCGGCGCGCTGCTCGGCATGGTGGTGGGCGTCGTGCTCGGCGCCGTCGACGCCGTCGTGTTGACGGTGTCGGCCTTGGGAGAGTCCGGCGTGCTGCAGGCGGCGAGCAGGGCCAGGGTGCCGATGCCGGCGATCGCGACGGCACGCTTGGTCAGAACCTCGAGGGACACGCGGGACTCCTTTCAATCGGTCGAGTGGAGAAAGCAGAAGTCTTCAATTCATACCACCGAGCGAGCGTTTTATGATAGCCGAATGCAAAGTCGTCACAGGGCCCGTGGTGCCGACCGGCGCTTGCCTCCTAGAGGCGGCAAAGACTTGCCGGCCGCGGGTATGTAGCACCTTGGTTCGGCGAGGAGGCGCCCGTGTTCGAGTTGCTGTTCAAGCTCTTCCGTCCTGCGATCGGCGTGGCGAATGGGGTGATCGCCGATCTGCTGTTTCGGGACGAAACGCCGCGCCTGTCTCGCCTGCAATGGGCGCAGCTGCGGCGCTGGCGTGATGGGCAATTGCGCAAGGCGGGCGTGGTCACGTCGCGGGCGAAATCACCCAAAGGCATCACCGCCGAGATGCTCATGCGCGTGAAGGTCCGTCTCGCCGAGCCGGAAGATGCCGAGGGCCTCTGCGAGGCCAACGTCCGCTCGATTCGCGAGGTCTGCGGCGCGGATCCGGCCTACACGCCGGAGCAGATCGATCGCTGGTGCGAGTACAAGACGCCGGCCTGGTACCGCGAGTTGATGACCATGGCCCACAAGCGCCTCTACGCGGGCCTGCTGGACGGCGCGATCGCCGGCGTGGGCCTGTTGGATCTCAAGCTCGGCAAGATCGAGCTGCTCTACCTCGCGCCCGAGGCCCTCGGCGCCGGCCTGGGCCGGGCGTTGCTCAAGCGCATGGAGCACGAAGCGCGCGAGCATCAGCTGACGGCGTTGACGCTGCAATCCACGACCGTCGCGCGCGAATTCTACGAGCGCCAGGGCTACCAGAACCTCGGTCCCGGCGAAGGCCTGCCGTCCTTCTCGATGCGCAAGGGGCTTTGAGGCCCAAAGAAAAACCGGGAGGCTTGCGCCTCCCGGTGAGTTGCGGAGACAGGATTTGAACCTGTGACCTTCGGGTTATGAGCCCGATGAGCTACCGGACTGCTCTACTCCGCGAACTCATGGTAGCAGTGCGCTAAGAATTTGTCAAAGTCCGTTTCGGGAAGATTTAACCAAGCTTCTTCGGCGCTGCCGCCTCGACAAGTGGAGGCGATGGTCTATCATGCAGGCGTAAGGAGGGCTTCTATGCTCTACATGCTCTCATCGTGGCTGATTTCGGCCGTGGGCTTCATGCTCGCCGCCTACCTGCTGCCGGGGTTCCACGTCGCGAACTTCTGGGCGGCGCTGGGCGCGGCGGCCGTGTTGGGCGTCTGCAACGCCATCATCCGGCCGATCGTCATTCTCTTCACGCTGCCGTTGACGCTGTTGACCCTCGGGCTGTTCTTGCTGGTCATCAACGGCCTGGTGCTCGCGCTGGCGGTCTGGCTCGTGCCGGGCGTGGCGGTCGCGAATCTGGGCGTGGCGATTGTCGCGGCGATCGTGATTGCGATCGTCAACGCGGTGCTGGGGGCGGTGCTGGGCTAAATGACATCGCCCGCTCGAAGGGCTATCATGGGAATCCCTTGAAAGGAGACTCGCCCATGTTCCTCCACGTGCGTCTCAAAGTGCGCGACCTCGACCGGTCGATCGCCTTTTACACCTGCCACTTCGGTTTTCGTCAGGGTGAGCGCAAGACCTCGCCGCGCGGCAGCCAGCTCGCGTTTCTGAAGATGGACGGCACGCCCACCGAGATCGAGCTCGCCTTTCTGCCCTGGGATACGGATTTCAAGCTGGACGAGGACATCTTCCACCTTGCGTTCGAGGTGAAGGACATGCACAAGGCGATCGCCGACATGCGCGCCGCGGGCGTGAAGATCACCGAGGAGCCCTCGCAGACCAGCTCCGGCACCTGGATGGCCTTCATCGAGGATCCGGACGGCTACGAGATCGAGTTGTTGGACTATTCGCAGGTCACCGAGGCCTCCAAACAGGCGGCCGCCGCCAAGGGCCAGGCCTAGTTCCGACAAGCGCACGGCGCCCCGACTTCGGTCGGGGCGCTCTTTTTTTGACCAAATTGATCACGGATCGCCCTGTCGTCAGATCCGCAAACGCCGCGCTGCGAAAACATTCTAAACAAAGAAGCGAGGCCTCTTGTGACATAACACACTGAATTCTTTCTGTATTATGTTATGTATAATTGTATTATGACACCTAACGCCACCAAGATGAGACTGACCGCACGCACGCCGGTCAAAGAGGCCGGACCGTTCGTGAAGTGGGTCGGTGGCAAGCGTGCTCTGTTGCCCCAGCTGGAGCGCCTCTTGCCGCGCCGGTTCGAGCGCTATCTCGAGCCATTCGTCGGCGGCGGCGCGATGTTCTTCCATTTGCGCCCCGAGACGGCGCTGCTCGCGGACGAGAACGCCGAGCTCATGAACGCCTACCGTGTCGTGCGCGACCAGGTCGACGGCTTGATCGCGCATTTGCGCGGTCACGAGAACGACGAGGACTACTACTACCGCTTGCGCGCCACCGCGCCCGAGGCGCTCGATCCGATCGCGCGGGCCTCGCGGCTGATCTTCCTCAACCGCACCTGCTTCAACGGCTTGTACCGCGTGAACTCGCGCGGCGAGTTCAACGTGCCGTTCGGGCGCTACAAAAACCCGCAAATCTGCAACGAGCACGGCTTGCGCGCCGCGAGCGAGGCCCTGCAAGGCGCACGGCTCGAGACGCGCTCTTACGCGCAGGTGCTCGAAGACGCGCGTGCCGGCGATTTCATCTACTTCGATCCGCCGTACCACCCGCTCAACGCCACGTCGAACTTCACGAGCTACACCGCCGGCCAGTTCAGCGCGCGTGACCAGGAAGCCCTCGCCGAAACGTTCGTCACCCTCGCCAACCGCGGTTGCCAGGTGATGCTCTCGAACTCGGACGTGCCGTTCATTCACGATCTGTATGCGGCGTTTCACATCGACCGCGTCATGGCGCCGCGCATGGTGAATCGGGACGCGACCAAGCGTGGTCCCGTCAGCGAGCTGGTGATCCGCAACTACCGTCGGTAGCCGGAGTTTCTTCGACACCATCAATTTCACCGGCCGCACCCGAACGGGGCGGGGCGAAAACCTAGCGTGGGGATCCGCCGCGCTGTTCGACTTCCTGGCGTGAGAGTTTGAGGTGCACGCCGGCGTCGTCGACGTGATCGACCCAGTCGATCGGCGCCTGGATGTCGCGCGTGAAGATCAGCCCCTTGCGGATCACGAAGCCGACGATCTCGTGGCTCTGGTCGTCCAGCACCACCCGCTCGACGCGGCCGCAGTGGCCGTCGGCGCACTCGACGCTCGTGCCGGCGGCGATCGTCACGTCCTCGGGCGGGATGTTCTCTTTCACCACCGCGTTGCTCATGAGCGGATACGTGCTCGCGCCGGACCAGGCCATCGCGAGCGGCCAGACGATGCCGCTCTGCGGATAGCCCACCGGGTACTCCCAGCCCTCCTCGGGCGGCAGAAAGTCCGTCTCCTGGTAGTTCGGGCATCTGGCGAGCCCGTCGAGCGTCAGCTCCAGCGTGATGCCGCTCGCATCGACGCGGGTCGCGTCCTCGATCGGCACGACCAGATTGCGCCCCAACAAGGCGCCTTGATGAATGATCACATGCGTGACGCGCCGGCTCTGAGGGTCGACCGCCACACGCCAGACCTTGCCGGCGTTCTGGCCGTCGCGGGTGTGAACCGGGACCCCGATCAGGTTGACTTGCATCGCTCCGCCCTCCTGCCGCGATTATAGAAACGGCGGGAGCGAGGGACAACGCAGGCTTGCGAGCGCCTCGAGGTGGCCCCGGAGCGCTAACCGCGGTGGTGCCGGAAACGCAGGTGCCAGCTCCGATGTGCGAGCCGGAAGCGGAAATGGCGATGGACCGGCCCGGTCGGGAGGCGGAGCATCGGCACGGCAGGCGCTGCGTGCGGCACCTCGGGCGCCAACGAAGGCGTCGGCTCGGGCGTGGCGGTCAGGAACGAGAGCACGGCCGAACGCGTCGCGCCCAGCGGCGTTTGCGTCTCGACCTGGAAGTAGTAGCGCGTGCCGGGCTCGAGGTTCGAAAGCGTCGTGAACGGCTCGTAGGTCACGGGGCACTTGTCCGCGACGAGCGGCAGCACCAAGGGCGTCTTGGCGTAATAAACCTCGGTTTTGCCCTTCCAGGGCGACTGCCAGTGCAGCGTCGCCTGGGAGTCCGAGAGCTGCTGCACCGTCACCGAGTTGACGCCCGGCATCACGCCGGCGACCGGTTGCTGCGGAATCGGCTCGTTGTTGATCGGGTGCTCGAGGTTCAGAAACGAGCAGCCGACGAGAAAGAGGCCAATCGCCCCGCCAATCAGGGTCGTGTTCAATCGCTTGATCATGGCGCGATCTCCCTGGAGGTCTGGGTCGTCACGAGACTGATACGATGATGACAAACGTACATCAAAGGCCCATCAAGCGTCTGTTAGCCGGCGATTCAAAAACTATGTCTTTTGTTCCCTTGCCAGCTCGCAAAGCAACGGCTCAAGCGGACGTTAAGGCGTCCTTCGGTTGCCAAACGGGGTTTAATCTAAAATTAGCCCGGACTTTATCGGATTGCGCGTCACGCGCGCGATAATGCTCTTAGCTCCCCATCCTTCTGGAGGCCCCCATGCAGCGTTCCGTTCGTTTGGTTTTCGCGGCGATCGCCCTCACGGCGCTCGTCGGCTGCGGCAAGGCCACCCCGGTGGAGCAGCCGCCCGTGATCGATTCGGTCTTCACGCGCATGCCGGGCGCTGACGCGCCGCACGCGATCGCGATCAAGCAGCAGCAAAGCCAAGACAGCACCGTCAAGACGCCCGAGACGGACAAGGCCGACGCGCCCAGCAGCAACCAATCCAGCTAGATCGGAGCCGGCCGCGAGCCGGCTTTTTCGTATGTCCGAAGAATCACTCGACGCAGCGGTCGCCCGCCTTCAAGAGGCCATCAAGAACGCGCCGCACGAACAACAGGCCTTACTGGCGGCGACCGACGCCCTCTTCGAGGTGCTCGAAGAGGCCGGCGAGCGCGTGGACGACGCGCATTACCTCGAGGCGCGCATGCTGCTGAGCCACGCTGAGTCGCTTCTGACGCGCTACTTCGGAATGTAGCTAGTCCTCCGCGACCAGCGGCGCGGCCTTGATCTGCACGTGCATCTCGATCGTCGAGAACTCGCGGCGCAGCACCTCCACCACGCGCGGGTCGTAGAGCGTGCCGGCGAAGCGGCACAGCTCGAGCGCGGCGATCGGCGGCGACAGCGTGCGCCCCTGGCGGCCGCCGGTGAGGTGGTCGAAGGCCTCGGCGATCGCCACGATGCGGGCCGCGATCGGGATCGTCTCGCCTTTTACCTCGGGCACGTTGCCCTTGCCGTCGAAGCGGCAGTGCAGATGGCGGAGATCTTTGGCCACGCGGTGGAAGAGCAGCAGCGGCGAGGGGTAGAACCCGCCCACGACGGGATCCGAGACGATCTGGTGCCACTCCTGCATCGTGAACTGCCCGTGGCGCACCCGTTTGAAGGTGTCGAGCAGCTCGTCGGAGGTCATGTCGTGCACCATCGCGAGCAGGCGCAGGTGCTTCTCCTGCGTGGGGCCGAGACCCAGCGCCCGGCCGAGCGTGGTCGCGAGGGTCGTCACGCGCTGCGCGTGGCCCACTGTGCCGTAGACCCTTTGCTCGTGCGCGCAGGCGATCGCCTGAATCGCGTCCGTCACGACGTGCTCCAGCTGGTTGTAGCGCACGCAATCCTCGAGCGCGACGGCCATCAGCTCGAGCAGATCCGCGAGGCGCCCTTCGTCCGTGATCGCGCCTTCGATGACCAGCACGCCGAGCGGCTGGCCCTCGCGCCGAAACAGCGGCACGGCCAGCAGGGGCACGCCGGGCGGCAGCTCGGCGCCGCCGGCGCCGTTGAGCTGCGGGGCGTCGTCCGCGCCGATCGCGAGTGTCTCGCCCACGATGAAGGCTTCCTCGACCAGATCGATCTGGTAGCGCGGGGCGACCGTTTGCGTGCAGGCGAGCACCTCGAGGAACTGGGTCTCCGTCACCAGGGCGAACAACGCGCTCGCGGCGCCGAGGTCCTTCAGCACCGTGTCGAGCATCGCGCGGCCGAGCTCGTAGGGATCCGTGAGCTTGCGCAATCGCTCGGTGAGCTGTTCGCGGAACTGCACGCGGCTGCGCAGCGAAGCGAGCTCGGCGGCGAGCTCACGATCGGATTCGCGCTCGCGCTCGGCCAAGAGGCGGCGCAGTTGGCCGTTGTCGACGGCCAATCGCTCGTCTGAGTAGCGTTCCTGGCTCATTCCGGACCTCCATGTTCGCGGGCCCCGGGCCCTCGGAGACGTCCACGCGGGGATCGTGGCGGCTGGGATGGTCGAGTGTTACATCTCTTAACATTATACCTGGTTTCCTTCGGATCAACGCGCAAATCGCTGAAGAAATTCCTGGTCAAAATCACCAAAGGGGACGCGGGCCCCTTAAAAGAGCCCGCGTCCCCGGCGGTTCATGTCGATCGAGATTTTTTTATGTTAAACCGGATAAACCCCGTGCTTGCGCTCCGGAAAGTCGGGCTCCTTGGTCTCGTAGTAGGCGAAGCGCCGAATCAGCTCCTCGCGGAGCTGGTCGCCGTTCACGATGCCGTCGATCACGAGCTCCGAGGCCAGTCGGTACAGGTCGATGTCTTCGCGGTACTCCTGGCGCTTCTCGGCGATGAAGGCCTGGCGCGCCTCGCCCTCCAGCTCGGCGATCTTGTTGGCGAAGACGGCGTTCACGGCCGCCTCGGGGCCCATCACGGCGATGCTGGCGGTCGGCAAGGCGAGCACGCAATCCGTCTCGAAGGCCGGGCCGCTCATCGCGTAGAGGCCGGCG
>DATNPP010000228.1:0-5566 GCA_036703175.1 Oscillatoriaceae cyanobacterium | reverse complement strand
ATTCATCCTCATCCCCCGGCAAAATGCCGGGGGCCTGTCCTACTGCTAGATGACCTCGGGAGCGAGCGAGATGATCTTCATAAAGTTCTTCTCGCGGAGCTCACGGGCGATCGGCCCGAACACGCGGGTGCCGCGGGGGTTGTTGTCCTTGGTGATGATCACGGCCGCGTTCTCGTCGAAACGGATGTAGGAGCCGTCAGGCCGCTGCATGCCCTTCTTCGAGCGCACGATGACCGCCTTGACCACGTCGGACTTCTTGACGGGCATGTTGGGAATCGCGTCCTTGACGACGCCGACGATGATGTCGCCGATGTTCGCGGTGGTGCGGTTGCCGCCGCCGAGCACGCGAATGCACATCAGCTCGCGAGCGCCGGTGTTGTCGGCCACCACCAAACGGGATTGGACTTGAATCATTGGTCGTCGTCCTCTATTGCGCCCGCTCGACGATTTCGATCAGCCGCCAGCGCTTGTCCTTGGAGAGCGGACGGCTCTCCTCGATGCGGACCAGGTCGCCTTCGCGCGCCGTGTTGTCTTCGTCGTGGGCCTTGAAAGTGGTCGTATGCTTGACCATCTTCTTGTAGCGGGAATGGGGCTTGGTGGTCTCGACGGCGACGACGCGCGTCTTGTCCATCTTGTCCGACACGACCTTACCCGTGATGATACGCTTGGGCATTAGTGGGCTCCTCCCACCACAGTCTTCTGGTGCAGCACGGTCTGGATCATGGCGATCCGATTCCGCACTTCGCCGATCTGGGCGGTGTTTTCGAGCTGACGAATCGCGAGTTGGAAGCGCAGCTTGAAGAGCTCCTCCTTCGCCTCTTTCAGCTTGGACTGCAGGTCTTGCTCGGAAAGTCCGCGAAGCTCCTCGAGGGACTTCTTGCTAGCCTTGGTTTGCATTCTCGGAACCCTCCTGGGCGCGCGCGGCCATCTGCTCTTCGCGCGACACGAACTTGGTGTGGATCGGCAGCTTGTGGGCAGCCAGGCGCATGGCCTCGCGGGCCACCGGCTCCGCCACACCCGCCATCTCGAACAGGATGCGGCCGGGCTTGACCACGGCCACCCAGTACTCGGGCGCGCCCTTGCCGGAACCCATGCGGGTCTCGGCCGGCTTGGCCGTGACGGGCTTGTCGGGGAACACGCGGATCCAGATCTTGCCGCCACGCTTGACCGAGCGGGTCATCGCGCGACGGGCCGCCTCGATTTGACGGCTGGTGATCCAGGCCGGATCCATCGCGACGAGGGCGAACTCTCCAAAGGAGACGGTCGTGCCGCGCGTCTCGTGGCCGGCGCGGTTGCCGCGGTGATGGCGGCGGAACTTGGTGCGCTTGGGCATCAACATCGAAACTATCCTCTCAAAGCCAAGGCTAGGCCTCAGCGCTCTCCTTCGACTCAGGGCGCGGACGGCGCTCGCGGCGCTGTTGCGGACGCTCGCCGGCACCGGCGAGGTTCACGGGCTCGGCACCGGGCAACACTTCGCCCTTGAAGATCCAGACCTTGACGCCGATGACGCCGTAGAGGGTCTTGCCTTCCGCGAAGCCGTAGTCGATGTCCGCGCGCAGCGTGTGCAGCGGAATGCGGCCCTCGCGCAGCCACTCGGTGCGGGCGATTTCAGCCCCGCCCAGACGGCCCGCGACCATGACCTTGATGCCCTTGGCGCCGCTCTTGGTGGCGCGCATCATCGATTGCTTCATGGCGCGACGGAAGGCGATGCGCTTCTCGAGCTGCGCGGCGATGTTCTCGGCCACGAGCTGGGCATCGGCCTCGATGCGCTGCACTTCGAGCACGTTGACCTGGACCTTCTTGCCCGTCAGGGTGGTGAGGTCCTTGCGCAGCGTGTCGATGCCCGCGCCGCCGCGGCCCACGATCACGCCCGGCTTCGCCGTGTGGATCTGAACCTCGAGCTGATCGGCCTTGCGTTCGATGTCGATGCGCGAGATGCCGGCCGAGAAGAGCTTCTTCTTCACGAACTTGCGGATCTTGCTGTCTTCCAGCACGAGCGCGGGGTAGTTCTTCGTGTCGGCGTACCAGCGGCTGGACCACGTGCGGTTGATGCCGAGGCGCAGACCGATGGGATGAATCTTTTGACCCATTGTGTATTCCTTTCCTAGGCCCGCGACTCGTTCGAGACCACGATCGTCACGTGGCTCGTCCGCTTCTTGATGGGGAACGCGCGGCCCTGGGCATGGGGCTGGAAGCGCTTCAGCGTGGGACCTTGGTCCACGAAGCACTCCTTGATCACGAGTTGTGCGGCGGGCACCTGGTGGTTGTTCTCCGCGTTGGCGATCGCCGAACGCAGCAGCTTGTTGACCAGGCGCGCCGAGGCGTGCGGCAAGAAGTTCAGCAGCGTGGAGGCCTCGACGGCCTTCTTGCCACGAATTTGGTCGAGCACGCGGCGCACCTTCAGGGGCGTCATGCGGACGTATTTCAGTTCAGCTTTGGTTTGCATGGGGGCCTCCTAGCGACCGCGCTCTTGGCCCGAGTGCCCCTTGAAGAGGCGGGTGGGCGCGAACTCGCCGAGCTTGTGACCGATCATCTGCTCGGTGATGTAGATGGGCACGTGCTTGCGGCCGTTGTAGACCGCGATCGTGTGGCCGATCATCGTGGGCATGATCGTCGAAGCGCGGCTCCAGGTCTTGACGACCTTCTTCTCGTTCTTCGCGTTCATCGCGTCGATGCGGTGCATGAGGGCGTCTTGAATGAACGGGCCCTTCTTCAGTGAACGGGACATGCGTTATCTCCTTACCGCGTGCGGCCGCGCACGATGAAGCGGCTGGTGGTCTTGTTGCGGCGGGTCTTGAAGCCCATCGCGGGCTTGCCCCAGGGGGTCTGCGGCTTGCCGCCGATCGGGCTCTTGCCCTCGCCGCCGCCGTGCGGGTGATCGCAGGCGTTCTGGACGACACCGCGGACGGTCGGGCGGACGCCCTTCCAGCGGGTGCGGCCGGCCTTGCCGATCTTCTCGTTCTTGGCCTCGACGTTGCCGACCTGGCCGATCGTGGCCCAGCAATCCATGTGCACCATGCGCTGCTCGCCCGAAGGCAGCTTCACCTGGGCGTAGTCGCCTTCTTTCGCGACCAGCTGCGCCATCGCGCCCGCCGAGCGGACGATCTGGCCGCCCTTGCCCTTGCGCAGCTCGATGTTGTGGATCGTGGTACCAAGCGGGATGTTGCGCAGCGGCAACGCGTTGCCGGGCTTGATGTCCGCCTCGGGGCTCGCGATGACCGGGGTGCCCACGCCCACGCCGACCGGCGCCAGGATGTAGCGCTTGTCGCCGTCTTTGTAGTTCACCAGCGCGATGCGGGCGTTGCGGTTGGGATCGTACTCGATCGTGACGACCGTGCCTTGCACGCCGTGGTTGTTGCGCTTGAAGTCGATGATGCGGTACTGCTGCTTGTGGCCGCCGCCCTTGTGGCGGGCGGTCACCTTGCCCTGCGCGTTACGGCCGGACTTCTTCTTCAGGATGACGGTCAGGCCCTTGGCGGGCTTGTCGGTGGTGAGCTCGTCGAAGGTCGCACGGCTCATGCCGCGCGTGCCCGGAGTGGTGGGGTTCAGCTTCTTAATCGCCATGGGGTTCTCCTTAGACCGACCCGTAGAAGTCGATGGTGTTGCCCTCGGCCAGCTTGACGTAGGCCTTCTTCGAGCGCACCTGGGTGGTCGTCCTCGCGCCCGAGCGTTTGCGGGACTTCTTCTCGTGCTTCAGAGCCGAGGTGTTCACGTCGACGACTTCGACGTTGAAGAGCAGCTTGGCCGCGCGCGCGATGTCAATCTTGTTGGCCTTGCGGTCGACCTCGAAGCAGTAGGTGTTCTGCTCGTTGAGGACCGTGTTCTTCTCGGTGATGAGCGGCCGCTTGATGACGGTATACAAATCGGTCATGCCTTGAACACCTCTTCGATGTGGCGGAGGGCCTCTTCGGTCGCGACGACGTGGTCGACGCTCAGCAGATCCTTCACGCTCAGATTGTTGGCGGCCTTGAGCCGCACGTGGGCCAGGTTGCGGGCGGACAGCGCGACGTTCTCGTCGCCGGCCTTGACCAGCAGCAGCACCTTGCCTTCGGGGGCCAGCTTCGAGAGCAGCGCGCCGAGTTGCTTGGTGCTGGGCTTGTCCAGCTTGAAGCCTTCGATCACGTGCAGCCGCGAGAGCTGGGTGGCGATCGCCGAGCGCAACGCCAGACGGCGCACCTTGGTCGGCAGCGACATCGTGTACTTGCGGGGGCGGGGTCCGAAGATCACGCCGCCGCCCTTCCACAGCGGGCTGCGGATCGAGCCGGCGCGGGCGCGGCCCGTGCCCTTTTGCTTCCAGGGCTTCTTGCCGCCGCCGCGCACTTCGGCGCGGGTCAGCGTGCTCGCCGAACCCTGGCGCTTGTTCGCCAGCTGGCGCATCACATGCAGGTGCATGACGTGGGTGTTGGGGGTCTCGGGCAAAAAGCCCTCGCCGAACGCGTAATCGCGGACCTTTTTCCCCTCGGCGTTGTAAACGGACACGTTGGGCATCGTCTTCTCCTACTTGCCGACCTTGACGGTGTGGCGGATGATCAGCGTGCCGCCCTCGACGCCCGGCACACCGCCCTTGATCAGGAGCAGGTTCCGCTCGGCGTCGACGCCGACCACGGTCAGCTTCTTGACGGTCACTTGCGCGTTGCCCATACGGCCGGCCATCTTGCGGCCCTTGAAGACGCGGCTGGGGGTGGTGCCGGCGCCGATCGAGCCGGGGTGGCGGTGGAACTTCGAACCGTGGCTCATGGGGCCGCGGCCGGCATTCCAGCGCTTCTGCAAGCCGGCGAAACCGCGGCCGATGCTCGTGCCGGTCACGTCGACCAGCTCGCCCGCGGCGAACAGATCAACCTTGAAGGCGTGGCCCACGTCGTAGCTCTCGCCCGCATTGAGGCGGAACTCGCGCAGCACGCGAACGGCAGCCTGGCCGGACTTATTGAAGTGGCCTTGCTCGCCCTTGCTCAAGCGGCTCTCTTTTTGCGCGCCGTAGCCCACCTGAACGGCCTCGTAGCCGTCGGTATCCTTCGTCTTCTTCTGAACCACGAGGCAGGGACCCGCGTGCACGACCGTAACCGGCACCGCGCGACCTTCGTTGTCGAAGATCGTCGTCATCCCCACTTTCTGGCCAATCAAACCCATAGCCATGGTGTGAATTTCCTCCTAGATGCCGGGCGTTCGCTCCGGCGAAAAATCTCAGGGAGATAGGGTATCCCCCCCGAGCAGAGTCTTAGAGCTTGACCTCGATGAACACACCAGCGGGCAGATCCAGGCGCATCAGCGCTTCGGCGGTCTTGCCGGTGGGCTCGAGGATGTCGATCAAACGCTTGTGGGTGCGCGTCTCGAAATGCTCGCGGGACTTCTTGTCCACGTGGGGAGAGCGGTTGACGCAGTAGATCACCTTGTCGGTCGGAAGGGGAATGGGTCCCACGACCGTGGCGCCGGTGCGCTTCGCCGTCTCGACGATCTGATCGGAGCTCTTGTCCACGAGCTTGTGGTCGAAAGCCTTCAATCGGATCCGAATCTTTTGCTGGGCCATTATAGCAGTTCTCCATAGGCGGCGTCCAACCTTGGGTTGGAC
>DATNPP010000221.1:0-2714 GCA_036703175.1 Oscillatoriaceae cyanobacterium | reverse complement strand
GCCCCACACCAGCGCGAGCTGGCGCGCGACCATCTCGCTCATCGCGAGCGCGAAAATCGGGCTGCCGGGGCGGTAGCGGCTGACCATGCGCGCCGAGCCGCCCAGTGCCGTGGCGGTGATGATCGCCGCCGCGCCCAGCTTGTCCGCCAGTTGCGCCGTCGCGAGGCTGATCGCGTCCGAGACCGACGAGCCCGGGCGCACGTCGCGATCGCTGCGGTGGTTCGCCAGATGCGCGCGCTCGGCTTCTTTCACGATGCGCACCATCGTCGCCACCGCCTCGAGCGGGTACGCGCCGGCGGCGGTCTCGTTGGAGAGCATCACGGCGTCGGTGCCGTCGAAGACGGCGTTGGCGACGTCGGAAGCCTCGGCGCGCGTGGGGCGCGGATTGTGAATCATCGAGTCGAGCATCTGCGTCGCCGTGATGACCGGCTTGCCCACGGCGTTGCAGTGGGCGATGATGCGCTTCTGCGCGAGCGGCACCTCCTCGGGAAGCGTCTCGACGCCGAGATCGCCGCGGGCGACCATGATGCCGTCGGACACCGCCGTGATGGCGGCAATTTTCTCGACCGCGCCACGCCGCTCGATCTTCGAGATCACGTGCGCGCGGCTGCCCAAGCCCGCGAGGAACTCGCGCACCATCAGCACGTCCTCGGGCTCCTGCACGAACGAGGCGGCCACGAAGTCCACGCCCTGCTTGGCGCCGAAGATCAGATCTTCCTTGTCCTTCTCGGTGACCACCGCGACGTTCATCTTCACGCCGGGGAAGTTGACGCCCTTGTGGGGCTTCAACGGTCCGCCGACGACGACCTCGGTCCGCACGCCGTCCGGGCGCACTTCGAGCACCTTGAGCTCGAGCAAGCCATCGTCCAGCAGCACCTGGGCGCCTACCGGCACGTCCTTTTCGAGGTTCTCGTAGCTGACGCTGGCGCGGTGCTCGTCCGCGAGCACGGGCGCGCTCTGCAGCCAGAACTCGGTGCCGGGCGTGAGCAGAACCTCGCCGCCCTTGACCTCGCCGATGCGGATCTTGGGGCCTTGAATGTCTTGCAATACCGCGACCACGCAGTTCATGTCCTGCGAGATGGCGCGAATGTTCGCGATGCGCGCGGCGTGATCGTCATGCGTGCCATGCGAGAAGTTGAGCCGGAAGACATCGACGCCCGCGTCGATGAGCTTGCGGATCATCTCGGGGCTCGAGCTCGCGGGGCCCAGCGTGGCGACGACCTTGGCGCGTTTCAGTTCGTGTTTGTGGTCCATCGATCTTCCCTGACTAGACTTTGGCGCCGGCGTTCTCGTAGAGGCGGCCGAGGTTGTAGAAGGCCTGGCGGCCCGGGTAGATGGCGGTCTCGCCCAGCTCTTCCTCGATGCGCAGCAGCTGGTTGTACTTGGCGATGCGATCCGAGCGCGAGGCCGAGCCGGTCTTGATCTGGCCGCAGTTCGTGGCGACGGCGATGTCGGCGATCGTCGAGTCCTCGGTCTCACCCGAGCGATGCGACAAGATCGCGGTGTAGCTCGCGCGCTTGGAGACTTCGATCGCCTGCAGCGTCTCGGTTAGCGAGCCGATCTGATTGACCTTCACGAGCACGCTGTTGGCGACATCGAGGCTGATGCCGCGCTCGATGCGCTCGGGGTTGGTGACGAAGAGGTCGTCGCCCACGATCTGCACGCGGCTGCCGAGGCGCGCCGTCAGCTTCTGCCAGCCGGACCAGTCGTCCTCGGCCAGGCCGTCCTCGACGCTGATGATCGGGAAGCGACTGCAGAGGCCCTCGAGATAGTCGATCATCTCGTCCGTGCTCAAATTGCGGCCCTCGCCCTTCATGTCGTAGCGGCCGTCTTTGTAGAACTCGGTCGCGGCCACGTCGAGCGCGAGCAGGATGTCGCTGCCCGCGGTGTAGCCGGCCTCTTCGATCGCCTCGACGATCGTCGTGAGCGCCTCGTCGGCGGTCGCGATGTTCGGCGCGAAGCCGCCTTCGTCGCCGACGCCGGTGTTGAGCCCGCGCTTCTTGAGCACCTTCTTGAGCTGGTGGAAGGTCTCGGCGCCCATGCGCAGCGCTTCGGAGAAACTCGTCGCGCCGACGGGGACGATCATGAACTCCTGAATGTCGATCGGGTTGTCGGCGTGCGCGCCGCCGTTGAGGATGTTCATGAGCGGCACCGGCAACGTGCGGGCACTCACGCCGCCGATGTAACGGAAGAGCGGCAGCTCGAGCTGGTTCGCGGCGGCCTTGGCGATCGCCAGGCTGACGCCGAGAATCGCGTTGGCGCCCAGCTTGCCCTTGTTGGGCGTGCCGTCGAGCGAGAGCATCAGCTGGTCGATGCCGGCTTGATCCTGCGCGTCCATGCCGATCACGTCGGCCGCGATGACCTCGTTGACATTGTCGACGGCCTTGCGCACGCCCTTGCCGCCGTAGCGCTTCTCGTCGTCGCGCAGCTCGACCGCCTCGTGGGCGCCGGTGCTGGCCCCGGACGGCACCGCCGCGCGGCCCATCGCGCCGCCGGTGAGGTAAACGTCGACCTCGACCGTGGGATTGCCACGGGAATCCAGAATCTCGCGGGCGTAGATGTCTTCGATGATGGTGCTCATGGGGCTTCCTCTTCTAGGGTGTCGCCGACGGCGGTTTCAAGTTCGCGAAGCGAGGCTTCGCCGGTCACGCGATAGAGCTCCGGGGCCATCTTGGCCGAAACCTGGCCTGCGGGCACCGTGAGAATCTCCAGGC
>DATNPP010000220.1:0-1785 GCA_036703175.1 Oscillatoriaceae cyanobacterium | reverse complement strand
GCGGCGCGGGCGCGGCGAGGGCCGGCGCGGGCAACAAGGCGGCGAGCAGGGCGAGGGCGAAGCGACGGGACATGGGCGGCTCCTAGAACTTGGCGCGGACCTGGGCCGGAATCAGGGTCGCGGAATCGATGGGCGGCGCCGGCTTGTGCGGCACGGCGAGGCGCACGGGCGCGTGCGTGACGACGGCGGTGTGAATCTTCGCGAGCAAGGCGTCCGCGTGGGTGTCGGCCGCTTTGACGGCCGCCGGGTCCTTGGCCGCTTGCGCGTAGCACTGCCAGAGCGTGAGCGCGGGATAGTAGTAGCCCGTGTGCTCCAGCTCGGTCGCCCGTGCCGCGATGACGCCCAACGCGTCGTCGTATCCGCGCGCTTCGGCGGCGGCTTGATCCACCGGCGCCCGCGCGGGCTGAACAATCGGTTCTTGCGCGCTCACCGGCGACCGGCTGCCCCACATCCAGCCGCCGCCCGCCGCAAAGAGCACGAGCACCGCGGCGATCGCGCCGGCCAGCTTCATGCGCCGCCCGTGCCGCCCTTCGAGGTCACGGAAGGCCTCTTGCAGCGCCTGGCGCTCCTCGCGCGCCGTGGCGGCCGCCGTCTCGACCTCGGCCGCGAGGGCCCGCTCGCGCGCGATGCTCGAAGTGCGCACGAGATCGCGCTCCGCCTCGAGGGCGGCGGCGCGGGCCTCGGCTTCGTGCCGGGCCGACTCCGAGCTGTCGGCGTGCGCGCGCAAGCCCGTGATCTCGCGCTCGAGCAACTCGAGGCGAGCCGCGAGCCAGTCCGTGGAGGCCAGGGCGCCCCAGTGCTCGCGCCAGCGCGCAGCCGCCTCCGGTAGCCAGCCCGGCAGCTCCTCGAGCGCGGCGTAGGCGTCGCGCAGCGTTTCATCCAGCGAGGCGAGCGCCGCGAGCGTGTCCAGCGCGGCGACTTGAAAGTCGGCTTCGGCGCGCGTGAGCGCCGCGACCAGGATCAGATCCCAGCTCTGCGGCGCGTAGGCCAGAAGCTCCAGCGCGGCCAGGCGCAGCTCGGCGTCGTCGCCTTGCAGGGCCTCGACGGCGATCGGATGCCAGAGAAACTCGGGCGCGGGCAGGTGCTCGGCGATCGCCGACAGCAAACGGCGGCGCTCCTCGGTGGAGGCCTCCGCGTAGGAATGAACGAGCTCGGCGAGCGACATGGCGAATCCTTGGACGCGACGGACGCGGATGGGGGACGTCCCCAGCGTAGCAAGGTGCCGGCGGCCGCGCGGTAATCGAGCGCACACCCGCGGCTCAACGGCCGAGTCGTGCGTTCCCCGTGAAGGCGCCCGGCAGCTTCAACACCGCGGCGCTTTCGCCCGCGACGGTCTTCCAGATCGGCGTCGCCTCGGCCTTCGGCGAAGGGCTCTTGGCGGGATCGAAGACGAAGGCCGCCGTAAGCGGATCCCAGAGAATCGTGTTGTGGGCGTCGCCGGGAAAAACGACCGTGCGCTTGGCTTGCGCGAGCATCGCGGCCTTGTTCTTCGCGACTTCGGGCGAGCCCCACGAGGCCATCAGGACCTGATCGCGATCGCCGTGCGCGGCGTAGAAGTCCACCTGCGGCGAGAGCGGCGTGTGCGTGGTCTTTCGCCAAAAGGCGCCATCGGGCGCCAGATCGCGCGCGAAGGCCAGATGCGGATCGTGCGCCAGCAGCAACAAGGCCGTATCGGCCGCGCTCACGCCGCCCCAGGGCGACGAGAGGGCCACGAAGCGCACGTGCTGAAACGGCGTGAGCTTGCCCTGCGCGTCCGTGAGCCGATCGAGGGCCGCCTTGAAGGTC
>DATNPP010000131.1:0-4592 GCA_036703175.1 Oscillatoriaceae cyanobacterium | reverse complement strand
TGGTCGCCCGCACGGCCGATCTTTCCGTGCCGATCGCCGGCGCGGACCTGCGGACGCTAAGCCCCTGGCAACTCATGAACTTGCCCGGCGCCGAGGTCCTGGCGCTTCGCGAGCGCCTGCTCGCGCTCGCGGCCGAAAGGCCGGCTATCGCGCGCGCCCTGCGCGAGGGCGAGCTGGGAGCGCGCGGCTTGATCGGCTTTCATTCGCGCTTCGCGGCCCTCTATGGCGAGCCGCTTGCGTTGCCCGTCGTGCTCGCGCCCTCCACGGCCCACTACTCGTGGATCAAGATCGTGGATTTGCTCGGCCTCGGCCGCACCCAGCTCGTGTCGCTGCCGGTGGACGCCCACTACCGCGTCGATGCGGATCGGTTCTTCGAGACGCTCGTCGACCTCGCCCAGCGCGACGTCCCCGTGCTCGCGACCGTCGCGGTGCTGGGCGCGACCGAGACCGGCGCCCTCGATCCGCTCGAGGATCTGCGCGCGGCCGCGAGCGAGCCCGAGTGCCGCGAACTCCATTTTCACTGGCACGTGGATGCGGCCTACGGCGGCTACGCGACGGCCATGTACCGCGATGCGCAAGGCGCCTGGACGGACGGGCCAAGCTTCGCGGCGGCGAACGCACGGCACTTTCGCGCGCTCATGACCTCCGACTCGATCACCATCGATCCGCACAAGCTCGGCTACGCCCACTATCCGGCCGGCGCCGTCGTCTACGCCGACAACCGCGTGCGTGAGCTGCTCGCGAGCGACGCGCCCTACGTGTTCCACGACGACGCGCCGCATGGCCAGAGCCTGGGTCGCTACATCGTCGAGGGCTCCAAGCCCGGCGCCGCGGCGGCGGCCGTCTGGCTGTGCCACCAGGTCACGCCGCTCGACGAGACGGGCTACGGCGCGCTCATCGGGCCGACCTGCGCGGCCGCGCAAGAGCTGCATGCCAGCTTGGCCGCCTACCGCTCGCCCGAGGGCTTCCGTCTGATACCGCTCAATACGCCGGATCTGAACCTGGTGGTCTTTCTCGCCGTGCCGCCGGACGTGCGCTCGCTTGCGGCCTTGAACCACTTCAACGAGGCGCTCTTCGCGCACTTCACGACCGCGCCCGATCGGCTCGTCTTCTCTCATGCGTTCCTGTTCTCGAAGACGGACCTCGAAATCGACGTCTACGGCGCCGGCTTGCGGGCGCGGCTCGATCCCGACCTGGCCCGCTTGCTCCACGAGGGCGAGTCGCTGTGCGTGCTGCGCAGCACCGTGATGAACCCGTTCGTGCCCCAGGCGATCGCCGAAGGCCCTTACCTCGAAGACCTGCTCACGGCCCTCGAGAGCGGCATGCGCGCCGTGCAGCCGCTGGGAAGACTGTAGGGCCTCCGCACGGCGCTTAGCTCGTCGCGTGCGTGGCGGCGCCCCAGGGCTCGAGATCGCCTTCGAGCGTGCGATCGATCGAATAGAAGTGGTTGTGGCTCACGCCGATTTTGACGTGCGTGGTGTATTCGATCGGCGTTCCGGGCGCCACGCCGCTCAGCAAAAAGCCCTTGCGGTTGTCGCTGAGGTAGCGGAGCGGCACGTCGCGCCACTGCCCGTTCGCGTGCCAGTGCATGTAGGTGCCGAGCGTGAGCAGCGTGGCGCTCTCGCCGGCGCGCAATCCGCCCAGGCGCTCGATCAGGCTTTGCACCGCCGCGTCGCCGACGTCGAGGTGGCGAACGCTGGAGGGCGGAATGGGGTGTGCCGCGTGAAATTGCGCCTCCGCCGCGTCGCGATCACGCTCGGCCGTTGAAATCGGTTGCATGGTTTCTCCTCCTCGTCTTTGGCTCCATGCTGACGCGGCGCCGACGCGCGCGCATCCGCGGTTTGTACGGTGACGCGACGAATCGGCGCCGGGCGAATCGGTTCAAACCCGTCCGTATTGCGTAGTTTCTACGGGCAGGCAAGCCCCCCATGCGGACGTATACTGGGGCCATGGCCGGAATTGCCCTCAAGAGGCGGCTCGGCGATCGACATAGGAGGCGGATGCGATGATTCCCGCGCAAGCTCCGAGGCGTCTCACCCCCTGGCGCGTCTTGCAGGCGCTGTTCTGGATCGTCGGCGTGGTGATGGTGGCCGCGCTGATTTTTGCGCCGCGCCTCGGCCAGACGCTGTTCTGGAACGTGCTGATCCCCTTCGCGCCGGGCATCTTCGTCGTGGCGGCGAGCCTCTGGCGTAACGTGTGCCCGCTCGCGACCACGTCGCTGCTGCCGGATCGGCTCGGCCTTTCGAGAAAGATCAAGATTCCATTCAAGGCGCAGCAGCGCTTGAACCTGGCCGGGGCGATCGCCCTGTTCGCGATCATTCCGCTGCGGCACGTGATCTTCGACAACGATCCGCGCGCCACCGGCTTCCTGCTGCTCGGCACGGCGGTGCTCGCGGTCGGATTGGGGTTCGTTTTCGAGCGCAAGAGCGCCTGGTGCAACGGGCTGTGTCCGATTCACCCCGTCGAGAGGCTCTACGGCGCCGGGGTGGCGTTTTCCGTGCCGAACGTGCACTGCGACACCTGCGTCAACTGCGCGCTGCCGTGCCCCGATTCGCTGCCGACGAGCCAGCGCGCGCTGCCCAAGGTGCGCGAGTCCCGATGGACGAGCCTGCTGATGGCCGGCGCCTTTCCCGGCTACGTCTGGGGCTGGTTCCAGCAGCCCGATTACACGGGAGCTGCCGGCATCGCCCATCTCGGGTGGATCTACTTCTATCCGGCGATCGGCGGCCTCGCGACGCTGGCGCTGTACGTCGCGCTCGGCCGCTGGCTGCCCAAGCGCCGGGAGCTGTGGCTGAACTTGTTCGCGGCGGCGGCCGTCTCGTGCTATTACTGGTTCCGCTTTCCGCAGCTGTTCGGCTTCAATCCGATGCACAGCAACGACGCGCTCGTGCTCGTGAACCTCACGGGACAACTGCCGGGCTGGAGCATGATCGTGCTGAACCTGGCGACGACGAGCTTCTTCGTGTGGTGGAACGCCTTCCGCCGACGGCGCCGAATCTCCTGGTCGCCGCGTCCGCCCTA
Source organism: Oscillatoriaceae cyanobacterium (assembly GCA_036703175.1). Lineage (GTDB taxonomy): Bacteria > Cyanobacteriota > Sericytochromatia > S15B-MN24 > JAQBPE01 > DATNPP01. Next base: position 1,571 of record DATNPP010000131.1, on the reverse strand, counting down.
CGCCGCCGGCGAGCGAACGAAAACCGTTCCGACCTAGCGCCGATGCCTGAACGGCGCGATAGGTGACATCACGCCGCCCCGAACGCGAAACTTCGCGTTCGGGGCGGCGTCTTAGCTCTCGCCAGCCGCGTCGCTCGGCGTGCACACCGTGGATTGCACAGGCAAGCGGAACCAGAAGGTGCTACCGGATCCGGGCTCGCTACTAACGCCGATCGTTCCGCCGTGGGCCTCCACGATGGCCTTGCTGATGCTGAGGCCGAGCCCGGTTCCGCCGCGCTTGTTCCGGCCGGTGTCGAGCTGGCTGAAGCGGCGGAACAGCTTCGCGAGATCCTCTTTGGCGATGCCGATGCCGGTGTCGACGATCTCGCACAGCAGGTGAGGCCCCTCGGCGCGTGCGCGCAACGCGATGCGGCCCCCGCGCTCGGTGAACTTGATCGCGTTGGTGAGCAGGTTGAACAAGACGCGCTCGATCCGCTCGGAGTCCAGGTTGGCGGTAAGCGGCGTCTCGGGAAGCGACACCGTGAGCGTCAGCTTCGCCTCCTCGATCAGCGGGCGCAAGCTGTCCGCGACCCCGCGGATCAGCGCGCGAAGATCCGTCTGGCCGCAGTCGAGGCGAAAGGTCCCCGCCTCGATGCGCGCGAAGTCGAGCAAATCGTTGACCATGCCCTCCAGCCGAATCGCGCCTTTCTCGATCTGGGCGACGTATTCTCGTTGGCCCGGGCTCAGGCTGCCGGCGAGATCGTCCGCAAGGAACTCGGAATACCCCCGAATGGACGACAGCGGCGTGCGCAGATCGTGGGAGACGGCATGAAGAAAATCGTCTTTAATGCGATCCAGTTCGCGCAGCTGATCGTACTGCTGCTGAAGCTTCGCCTCGATGCGCTTCCGCTCGCTGATGTCCCGAAAGTACCAGACCCTGCCGAGATATTGGCCCGCCGGAGAGACCACCGGGGACGAGTAGCGCTCGAAGACCCTGCCGTCGGCCAGAAGAATTTCATCTTGGGCCAGCGCCGTCGGTTGCCTGTAAAGCTCCTCCACCCGCGCGAGAAAACTCTGCCAATCCTTGATCTGCGGCCTCACGTGCTCGAGCAGCTCGCGATCGCTGCGGCGCTCCACCAGGTGCGGCGGAATGTTCCAGAGCTCGACGAAGCGACGATTGACGTCGAGAACCACCCGGTCCTCGTCGACGACAAGGACGCCGTCCGGGGTGGCTTCCTGCTCGGCCTCCAACAGGGCGCTGCTCCGCAGCAGTGCTTCGTCCTTTTCTCGCCGCTCGGTCACGTCCTCGATCGTGCCCACGACTTTGGGCACGCCCGTCGCGTCCATCTCGACCAGGCCATTCGCGTGAACGTGACGGATGCCGCCATCGGGCCGGACGATGCGTGCCTCGTAGCTGAACGGCTGACGTGCCGCGAGCGCCTCGGTGATCGTTCGAGCCACCTCGCCGCGATCCTCCGGATGAAACCAGTTCAGATAGGCGTCGAGCGTCGGCGCGGGCTCCCCGCAACCGAGCCCGGCGATGCGGTACAACTCCTCCGAGCCATCGATCGTATTGCGGGAGGGGTTCCATT
>DATNPP010000118.1:0-3024 GCA_036703175.1 Oscillatoriaceae cyanobacterium | reverse complement strand
AGCCGGCGCTGCTGTTGCGCGAGGAACGCGGCGAGGGCCTCGAAGCCCGAGCGTCCCACCAGTTGGTTGCCCTCGTAGAGGCGCACGCCGTCGAGGCCGACCTTGAGCTCGTAGCGGCGGCCGCCGGCGAGAATGCTCATGGCCCCCTCGCCGAGGCGCTCCAGGGCGCAGAAATCCACCAGGGGGCGATCGGTCATCGACATGGCACCTCCTTATGACATTCGAGCATCTGTTCGATAAAGAAGTTTACACGAAGCCGATCCGCGAAGCAAGCGAAAATTTGGGCGTTCCCGGCATCGATTGCCGCCCAGAAGCGCCGAGCCGTGAAGCGGGCCGTTGAAAAACAGCCGGATTGAGGAATATTGGGAATACGCACCACGATCCTGGAGGAGCCTCACGTGCCGAGGGAAGTACCCCCGCTGGGACCCCAACCCCAGAATCCGGGGCCAAAGACGCCGGGTGCCGGCATCAACACCGACAAGAAGGGCGGAGGCAACGCGGGCGGTCGCCGCAAGGGCGAGCCCGAGCCGGAAGAGCCCGAAGAGCAGGAAGACGAAGAAGCCCAGCTCGCGGGCGACAGTCTCGCCACGCATCGGCAGGCCTCGCTGGGCGACTTCCCCGATCAGATGCCCTGGGAGCAATCCGCCGAGCAGCGCCGCAAGCGCCTCGAGGAGCTTCAGCAGCGCCGCACCGGCGGCCCGCCGCCGGCCGCCGCCACCGGCACGGGCAAGCTCAGCTTGCCGACCAATCCGCCGCGGCCTGCGCTCAACCAGCCTCAACGCCCCGGAACGCCCACGCCGACCAACAAGCGGTTGCAAGGCGCCTGGGATCCCAACGCCGCGGCCAACAAAACCATGATGGCCTACAACACGCTGCGCGAGCAGCAAGAAGAGCGCCGCCGCGAAGAAGAGGAACGCGCGAAGCAGGCCAGGCAGGTCTCGGCGCCGCTGGGATTCGAGGCGATCGCGATTCCGCAGGAACAGCCGCCCGAAACTCCGGTTCGGCCCGTGCTCGAGCCCGACGTGCCCGTCGAGCCCGCCGCCGAGACGCCTCAAAAGCCGGCCGTTTCGCGCCACACGGGCAAACTGGATCCCGCGCATCCGTCGGTGCAGCCGATCACGGGAAACCGGCCGCCGCGCCCACTCGAGCCGGGCCAGCGTCCGCCGTCACCCCTCGCGCCGCGCAATACGGGCAATCTTCCCGTGCCGCCGCCACGCAACACGGGCGGATTGCCCCCCGCTGCGACGCCGCTTCAGCGCGAAACGGGCAAGGTCTCTCCGGCGCCGCGCCAGGCCCACCAGCCGCTCGCGCCGCAAACGCCGGCGCCGCCCGCGCCCGAAGCGCCCGCCGCGCTCGAAAAGATCGTTCCCAAGGCTCCGGCGCGCCCCGCCGGGCGCTATCGTTGCATGTATCAGGTGGTGGACGTCGCGACGCGCGAACCGGTGAAAGGCGCCCGACTCGAGTTCGAGCCGGCGCATGATTCCTTGCTTCCCGTCGTCAACGGCGTGTCGGACGAGTGGGGCGTCTACTGCAGCAACGATCCGCCGCCGGGCTACTATCAGGTGACGGTGCGCTATCCCGGTTACGTCCCGATGACGCAGACGCGCTACATCGTCGACGGCGAAACGGACGAGGGCACCTTCATGATCCGCAAGCCGTAGACGGCATCACGCGGCCCAGAAGCCATTCGAGCAGTGGCTCCCAGCGTGCCGGCGCGATCGCGCCTGCGTGCGCCGCACGCGAAACGGCCGCCAGCGCCCGATGACCGAAACGCGACGGGTCGTAGGCCGGCAGTGCGATCGGCAGCCGCGCGGGGCGCCCGATCTGGCTCGTGATCCGCGCGTACGCCCGGCGAACCGAGGGGGCGTTCAGCAGCGCGCAGAGATAGTGCGCCTCTTCGGGGCGCTCACAGGCGATCAAATTGAGCTTGCCTTCCGGAATCACGCGCTTCGACTCGCCCCAGGGCATCGGCGCCGTGCCGACGACCGCCGCGCGAAGCTCGCCCAACTCGGGCCAGACGACCTTGTAGGGGGCGAACGTATAAGGCCCCACGCGCCACAGGCCGTAAAAGGCCCCGCCCGCCCGGTACTTGCGAAACGAGCCACGCGATTCCAGGCGATCGCGATGCCGCTCGAGGTAAGCCCGCGTCCGCTCCGGCAAGCGCTCCGGCGGCACGGCCTCGGCGCCGGCGCTCGGCTCATGAGGAAAGAGCAACAGCGCCGGATCAACGGTGGCGGCGAACGCGCGAACGCCCTCGCCGCGCAGCAACGGAAACAAATAGTCGCGCTCGAGCGCGCAGCGCTCACGCGGCACGCGGGACTTCGCGCGCGGCGCGCAGGCGTTCTCGACCTCGACCGTATGATCAGACGCCGACGCGACGGGCCGCAGCCAGAACACGCCGTGCGGCGAGGTCTCCGTGGCGCGGCGCCCCCGATAGGCGCTGACCCCCAACAGGGAACGCAGCCGCGGCAACGCCTCCGGGCGATCGATCAGGTACGGCGCGCCGGGGGCCGTGGCGATCGCCGCTTCGTCCGTCACCGAAAGCCCCGCGGAGACCTCGGACCACGGCGCGTCGAGCGGACGCGAGCGTCGCCCCGAGCGGTAGACCTTCACCGGCACCGTCTCGGGCCCGTGCGCGTCGCATTGAAGCACGTAGGTCATCGGCTGGCAGGCCGCCTCGAACGGACGCAGAGCGCTCCAATCCGACAACGCGCGCAGCGCCAGCGGCGTGCCGTCCGCCAGGCGCCAGCGCCGCAGGCCTTCCGCCGCGCGAAGTTGCAGCAGCTGGCGCGGCATCAGAAATCCGAGATGGCCGTCCGGCGAAACCCAGTTCGCCAGGCACGCCTGGGCGATCAAAGCGCAGAGGTTCAGATCGGTCCCGCCGGCGTATGCGTCGCTCAACAAGCCGTGCGTGCGCGCGAACGCGCCGATGCGCGCGCGATACTCCGCCGGCAGATCCTTCCACTCGACCCAGGGCGGATTGCCGACGACGCGCTCGAAACGGCCCGCGCCTTCGAGCGCGTC
>DATNPP010000089.1:0-8854 GCA_036703175.1 Oscillatoriaceae cyanobacterium | reverse complement strand
CAAGACGGAGAACGGCTCCGTCATTTCGCTCGACCAGTACTTCGACTCTTCGAGTCAGTAACCGCGTTTCATGGGCGGCTGAGACGGGAATAGATTTGTGAAGAGGGCAAGGAGGGGACCGGCCGAGATGCGAAAGCGCTTGGGTGTCACGCTCGTCGAGGTGTTGGTGGCCGTGGTCGTACTGACGATCTCGCTGGCGGCGATCGCGGGCACGGCGGGCACGATCCTGCAAAAGTCCAGTCAGCCGGCGCTGAACGAGCAAGCCGCGATGATCGCGAACGATCGCCTGGACTACTTCCGCGGCCAGACGGACCCCTTTCGCGCCGCCGGCGGCACCGAGTGGGCGCCGCCCAAAGAGCTGAACATGCCCGACGACAACAAGACGGCGGGCCTCAACAACAACTTCAACGCGGGCCCGGTGCTGTTCGTGCGTGAGTTCCTCTACGGCGACACCGCGGGGCAGTACAAGAACAATCTGACGGGCAACGACGACGGCCTCGCCAATCAGAACCGCGAAGCCACGGTCGACGTCTATGGTGCGAACGGTCAACCCGGTACCGACGGCTTCGCCGACGCCGGCCGAAACGAGATTCCGCCCACGCTGCCGAACGGCTACAACCACGTCTTCCCGAACGTGGACGGCACCGGCGCGCTGCCGGCCAGCGATCCGACATCCTCGAACAAGCCCGTCGACGCGGTGGCCCCGCGCGCCAACGACGACATCGTCTCGGGCAGTCTGCTGCCGCCGTCGATCAAGTGGGCGCGCGAGGTCTGGGTGCAGACCAACAACCCCAACTTCAAGAGCTCCGGCGCGGCCACGCCGGGCTTCAATCTGTGCATCACGCCGGACGTTCAGCCGGCGCTGCCGCCCTATTGCGTGGCGGTGACGGTCAAGGTGTACGTGGCGCGCAACGTGTCGGATCCGCGCGCCGGCCACCGCGGCATGATGGATTTCCGCGCCTTCAATCCCGCCAGCCTGTATCCGAGCGGCGCGAGCCAGGGCGGCCTGGGCTACGATCCGAATCGACCGCTCGCGACGATGGTCGGCTACTTCGGCCTCGAGCGCATGACGGGGAATTGACGATGCGATTGCGTTCTCGCCGCCGCGGCGGTTTCACGCTGATGGAGCTTCTCGTCGCCTGCGCGCTGACGGGCATCGTGCTGGCGCTCGCGATGCAGGGCTTCATGGACATCAACCGCGTCTCGGATCTGGCGCGCTCGCGCATGATGGCGCGCTCGGAAGCCGAGCACGGCCTGCAGACCGTCGTGGACATCGTGCGCCGTTGCCAGATCATCTACTTCAACGGCCGTCCGCTCAACAAGATCGACGACGTCAGCGCGAGCGGGGCGAACACGGCGGACATCAACAACGCGCTCAACAACAACAAGCCGAATACGCAAGTGCTGCCGCCCACGCTCGCGACCGACAGCCCGGCGAACGGCAAGGACGTCTACTACAACGAGCAGGATCCGGGCGACCTGACGAGCCTGTTCGCGGCGATGCACCACTTCAAGCACACGCACTTCCGCTTTTACGATCCCGTCACGCCGCCCACGACCACGACCGACGTCATCACGAATCCGACGGCGAATCACGATCGCCTGCAAACCAACGACCCGACGGTCACGGATCCCTACGACAAGTATTTCTCGGGGCCGCTCTTTTACGGCGCCGAGGCCAAGTTCTCGGATGCCCAGGCGCCGGCGCTGGCCGCGGCCGCCGGCACCGACACGAACGGCGAGCTGCCGATCAGTTGGACGTTCTACGTACTCTATCTCTGCCCGATGCCGGTGACGCCCCCCGGGGGGCTGGTCTCGCTGCCCTCCTGGGTCTCACGCGGCGGTTACACGGACAACAAGCTGGACAAGACGAGCACCAACGGGACGCCCTGGGCGCGCTCGGCGATTCCTTTCGAGCTTCGTCTGTTGACCATTACCGGGGTGCCGGCGGGAAGTGGCGCGTTGCAGTTCGATCCGGCGCCCGGCGCGATGGGCCATTCGCCCTCCGATCTGATCATGGGCGTGCCGTTCGATTATTTGCAGGGCAAGGTCGTCTACGACCCGGTGGCGATTCCGATGCAAGTGAATGCGACGAGCTTCTTGGTGGGCAAATACACTTATCCGATCTCGACGACCACGACCACGTTCCGCAACGCCAGCGGCCAGCGCGTACTCGGCACCACCTACAATGCGCAAATTCACGCCAATTACAACAACATCGGCAACGACCCGCCGTCGAATCAAGCGCTCGGCTACGCCGGTGTCACCTCCACGGATCGCGTGCTCGTGAGCTACATCGATCCGGACGACGTCTCGGGCACCTGCATTCGCCTGCTCAACACGATCGCCCCGCAGGGCCATGCGGTCAAGGCGTCGGCCGCGAACGCCAAGTACCGGCCCTACCTCAACGCGTACATCTCCAATCCGCAATCGACGGCGGACGTGGGCTTTCTCTACGACACGTACAACAACATCCTGAACGCGCCGTTGCTGACGGCGAACGGCGCCGGCATGCCGACGCGTGCCTTCATCAGCATCACCGTCCGCTTCCGCAACAACAGCCAGGTGCCTTTCCAGTTCGCGACCGAGAACATGGAGCTGGACCTCGACAATCTCACCAAGTATCAAAGCCTCGATCGGCGTAGTCGCCAGTAAAGCCTCACGGAGGAGCCCTCATGCGCAGTTCCGCACGCAAAGGTTCGGTCCTGGCCACCTCGATCACGATGGTGGCGCTCTTCCTGATGATCATGATGGGCACGATGGCCTACTTCGACAGCGCGAAGCGCCAGTCGCTGGGCGATCGCTGGCGCGACACCTCCGAGCAGGCGGCGCGCTCGGGACTCGATTTCGTGCTGGACTGGGGCAACGCCAACATCGACGAGATGACGCGGCTGCCCGCCGATTGGGAGATGGTGACGGACAACGAGATCCGCGATCCCATGGACGGCCTGATGAACGATCCCGCGGGTGCGAACCTGAAAGTCGCCACGAGCCCGAGCGCCGCGACCGTCGGCCAACTGCTCAAGGGCAACGACGGCTACCAGGAGTATGTGCTCGCCAAGTTCCCCATGTCGGGGGGCGCCGCGATTCTGGTGACCTTCCGCGCGCGCGTGCAGCAGTACAAGATCTCCGACAACATGCCTCGCCAGTACCGCGTGGGCTCGCTGGGCCGTGTGCGTTATGTGGCCCCTTCCGGCGTGACGATCGGCAAGAGCGCGACGCCGACGAAGCTGACGGCCGCGAACGAGGAGCAGGGTGTGCTCGCCGAGCGCATGGTGATGGCCGAGATCGGCAAGGCGGCTTTCTCGCGCTATGCGGCGCTGATCGACATCGACGCCGTCAAGAACTGGGTGCCCGGCGAAGTCGTGTACGGCCCGGTGCACATCAACCGCGGTTACGTCGACGACAGCAACACCAACAACAACTACAAGTACAGCAACTGGCAACTCTCGGACGGCGCCGACACGAACGCGGCGCATGACGACATGCGCAGCATCATGGACATCCGGACGGCGGGCGGCGGCCTGTTCAATCCGGTGACGGTGGGCGGCACCACCTACAACTACCCGATCTTCATGTCCGAAGTCAGCATGACGGGCATCAACGACGGCAATACGGGCACGACGCAGAACGACGACGACATCGCGGCGGCCACGAACTTCATTCAGGTCGACGACAAGCCGTACAAGTCGGGCAACATCTCCGCCGCGACGGCCCAGAATATGTTCCGCGCGCCGGAGAACCAGGGCGTGTTGAACGGCATGAACGGGCCGTTGATCCTCAACTACTCGGTCAACATGCCGCGCTCGACGCGCAGCGGGCTCACGGCCCTTCTGGGCGTGCGTCCCGGCAACACGATCGGGGATTATGCCAAGTGGTTCAGTTGCCTCGAAGACGGCGTCTACTTGCCGGGTGACTCCTGGTGGACGCAACCGGGCGCCTCGCCGGTGGTCGGCGCGGCCGGGCAGCCGCAGGACTATCAGTACGATCCGAGCTCGGCGAACACGATCGGCTCGATTTCGGGCGGCATCTACATTCGCGGCAACGTCGAGATCATGCGGATGACGGTCGAGGGCAAGTATTCTTACTACTTCTTCCAGCTCGGCCCCGGCGACGGTGCGACGAACTACCCGATGAAGCGGCGCTGCTACGCGGTGCGCGTGGATCGCGTCGCCAATACGGTTCAGATGCGCGCCTGGCAAGAGGGAAAGACCTTCAACAACGGCTCGGGCGGCGGCTTGCTGCCCAACAACACCAATCCGAACAGCATCTTCCTGGCCGGCGCCGTGCAGGACACGGACGTGGCGGATTACGCGCTCTACAACAACGGCGCGGCGAACACCCTCGCCTCGCATAACAACGGCAACATCTACACGCCCTTGCTCGCCCCGGCTGCCGGTGCGGCCTATCCGTTCAACGGCGTCATCTTCGTCGACCTCTCGGCGCATGATCCCGCGCGTGATCCCAACGATCCGACGGCCCTGCTGGCGAACCAGACGCCACTGACGGGCAACATCTACGCGCTCGGCGATCCGGGCCTGAAGACCAATCGCAACAACAAGGCCAAGTTCCTGGGCACCGGCTCGAACTATCCGAGCGCCGAGCTCGTGGCGACCAATCAGAGCGCGAATCCGACCGCGCAGGCGGCCTCGAGCAAGTTGACGATCTTCGTGGCCGGCAACATCTTCATTCAAAACGATCTGCTGCTGGCGGCCGCGGCGGGCTCGCCTGGCCAGGCGGCGAACGTGAGCCAGGACAACTTCTCGATGCAGCAATCCCTGGACCTGCTCGGCCTCGTCGCGGACAAGCAGATCGCGGTCGGGGCCTGCGCGCCGACCGCTTCGCGCGGCACGGCCGGATGCATCGTGCACGCGGCGATCGCCGCCCTGGGCGATCCGGGCTACGACTACTCGAATAACAAGGTTCCGGCTTCGGACCTGACGGGCATTCGCGCCTATCGCGGCTCGTTCACCACCGAGGGCCTCATGCAGGTCTTCGCGACGCCCGAGGACGAGAACTACACGCTGCTCAACCCGTACGACCAGTATCCGGGCGCGCCGGCCGTGGGCAATTTGAAGCCCTTCGCCTCGTACACGTCGGGCAACAGCATCGAGTACTTGACGCCGGGGCTGGGGCAACCGTTCTCGACGACCGGGGTGTTCCCCACCACGCCGCTCTCTTGCCTCTACCTGAGCACGACGCCCAGCAATCCCAACACGGCGGCCAACCCCAACGTCGCCGGCTCGCGCGGCACGTTGCTCGTGTTCGGCTCGGTGACGGAGAAGAAGCGCGGCATCGTCGGCATCGGCAACCGCTCGTACGACAAGGACTTCCAGTACGACAAGCGCCTGCTCTCGCTCGCGCCGCCGCTTTTCCCGACCTCGACGAACATCATCACGAAGATCTCCCAGACCTTTGGGCCACACAACGATGGGCGCTTCACGGGGTTGATGGAGCCGGCGCCGAATTGAGGGCGGGACGGCCCTTCCGTGCAGGCGAACTTATTTGACACGTCCCACGCGGCATAATATAGTGAATGGCAAGCATTGGCCCGAGAAGGGTCTAATTGCTTGCCATTTCGTCCTAAAGGTGAAGAGAGCTCTTTCATGACGACTGCCGAAAACACGCCCCAGATGGTCCGGCTGACCTACATGCCGCCCACGCGCATGCATGGCCGCACGTTCACGATTCGTCGCGCCCAGCCGGCCAAGGCGCCCGAGCCGCCCCGCGTGCTCGAGCAGGTGCCCGTCCGCGAGACGCCGCGCCCCGCGCCCGAGGCGTTCAGCGCGCCCGCGCCGGCCTATTCGGCACCCGCTCCCACGCCCGCGCCGCAGTACAGCGGCCAGGTGCGCCAGGACGTGTTGAACGTGGGCCTCGACCTCGGCCGTTCCGAGACGCGTCTGTTCGACGGCGAGAACCTCTACACCTTCCCGACCCTGGTGGGCGGCCCGGTCGCGACGATTCGCCGCGGCAGCGCGCAACTGCTCGACGAGAACCTCGAGTCCAACCTCTCGATTCGCATCGACGGCCACGAGTACTCGATCGGCCGCTACGCGATGGAGCAGCCCTTCCTGTTCCCGGTCAACGAGGAGAACATCTTCCAGGGCGAGCTCAACCAGGCGCTGTTGCTCTCGGCGCTCGGGCTGCTCACGCGCCGCAAGTTCCGCGGCAGCGTGCCCCGCTTCAAGATTTGCCTGGGCTTGCCGGTGTATCTCAGCCGCCGCCCGGACTACATCGACGCCGCGCTGCGCGAATGGATCGGCCGTCACGAGTTCGTCTTCTGCGGCGAGCCGATGGCGCTCGAGATCGTGCAGATCGACACGATTCCGCAGCCGGTGGGCGCGGTCTACGCCGCCATCCTGGCCGGCCAGCTCGAGTACAGCCCGGACGAGGCGATTGGCGTGATCGACCCCGGCCATTTGACCACCGACTGGGTGGTGGTGCGTCTGCCCAACGAGCTGACGCAGTACTCGGGCCACACGACGGCCGTCGCCGGCTACCGCCTCTACGAGGCCGTCAGCAGCTATCTGTCCGAGCAGATGGTGCCGCGCATCAATCCGATGGCGGTGCAGGAGAGCCTGCTCACGGGCGTCTACAAGGACAATCAGGGCGAGTCGCTCGCGATTCCCGAGGAGCTCGTCGAGAACCTCAAGGAGCGGATGGCCCAGCAGATCGCCCTCACCGTCAAGCAGAGCTGGCGTGATCTGCGCATTCACCGCATGTTGCTGGTGGGCGGCTTCGGTCGCATCCTCTACCCGCTGCTCACGAAGTATCCGTACTTCCGCGATCTGCAGCTGGCCCAGGATCCGCGCTACTACAACGTCAAGGGCTTCTTCGAGTACGCGATCGCCTCCCCCTTGCGCGATCACTAGGGGAGGACCGGCGTGTTCGATTCCCTCCAATCGCAGCTCGGCAAGCTGCTCGGCAAGCGCGACGACGATCCGCAGAGCACCATCACGGCGGATCAGCTCAAAGTCGTGCTCAAATCGATCGAGGGGAAGTACAACAACCTCAAGAACGAGAACAAGCTCTTCAAGAGCAAGATCGAAGAGCAAAAGGCCTCGATCGCCGAGCTGACGCAGACCGTGAGCGAGCTGCGCGGCGGCGCGGCGCAAGGCGAGAGCCAGCTGGTCGCCGAACTGCAAAGCGACCTCGAGGCGGCGCGCGCCCAGCTCGAGAGCCAGGGCCAGGGAACGGAGTCGCTGCGCAACGAGAAGCTGCAGCTGCAGAGCAAGCTTTCGGTGCAAGAGGCGCTGGTGTCGAGCCTGCGCCACGAGCTCTCCGAGCTGCGCGAGGGCCAGGCCGCCGGGCCCAGCCCCGAGGAGCACGCCAAGGCGATCGCCGATCGCGATCGCCTGAAATCCGAAAACACGAATCTGCAAGCCAAGGTGCAAGAGCTCGCGGGCAAGCTCGTCGAGCTCGAAGAGGCCGCCGAGGAAGGCGCGAGCGCCCGTGAGCAGGTCGGCACGCTGCAATCGGATCTGCTGACGGCCAAGACCGACCTCAAGACCGCCAAGCAGGCCGTCAAGAAGCTCGAGAGCGAGCGCAACGCCCTCATGGAGCGCCTCGAGAAGATCGCCGACGAGGAAGAAGACGTCAACGACAAGCTCGAAGCGGCCAGCAAGGCGCGCGAAGAGGCCGAGACGGCCAAAGAAGCGCTCGAGGCCGTGGCCGAGGATCTCAAGAACCAGGTCGCGAAAGCGCGCGAGGCGCAAAAGCAGCTCGATCTCGACAAGGACGAGTTGCGCCATCAGGTTCAGAAGCAACAGGCCGAGATTCGTCGCCTCGAAGAGCAAATAGCGACCGGCGGCGGCGCGCAGGGCGAGGTCTTCGCGGCCCTCGAGCAGCGCTACCTCGAGGCCAAGGCCAAGCTCGATCAGATGGGAAGCGAAAACCAGGCGCTGCAAGCCCGCATGCAGGCGTTGCTCGACGAGCCGGCGCATCTGGGCGCGCGCGAGAAGACCGAGTTCGAGTTCACGATTCGCCGGCTGACCGACGAGCTGCGCGAGGCGAGCTTGCAAATCTCGAGCCTGCGCGAGTCCAAGGTCAAGGCCAATCTGGACCTGGAAGAGGCGGCGACCGAGCTGGTCGAGCTGCGCCGGCAGGTCGACGAGATGCGGCGCGATCGCAACTTCTACCGCGAGCGCTGGGAGAGCCTGCGCGAGGGCCAGGGCGAGGTCGACGCGCTCAAGGATCAGATGCGCGGCATGATGCAGGAGATCGGTCGCTTGCGGGGCGGCAGCCCCGAGCCCGCGCGCCCGGCTCCGATGCGCGAGGCGCCGCGGGCTCCGCAACCGGTGCCGCAGCCGGCCGCCAAGGCCGAGCCGGCCCAGCCGACCGTCGAGGTCTCGAGCGGGCACATGGCCCGTCGGCGCGAGATGCTCAACAAGCTGATCGGCGATCGCAAGAACCCATAGCCCTTCAGTCGGCCCCTGCGGGGGCCGATGCTTATGTTGTAGGGATCACTGTATTCGCGCTTCGTGCGGGGTATGCTGAGCGCGGGTGATCGCCGTGGTGGGCGGCAAAGCCCGCTCGACAGGCTGGGAATTCCCGTGAACGACATTTCGGATCGCATCAACGCCATTCAGGCGCGCATCGGCGAGATTCAGTCTCGTTTCGGCCATGCGGCGCCGCCGCAGCAGAGCTTCGCGAAGGTGCTCGACCAGAGCGCGGCCACCGGCGGCGCGTCGCCGACTGCGACCGCCCCCGCGGCGGGCGGCGGCACGCAGGCCTGGGCGCCGGCGATCGCCAACGCCGCCGCGCGCCAGCACGTCGACCCCGCGCTCGTGCGCGCGGTCATGTCCGCCGAGTCCGGCGGCAATCCCAACGCCGTGAGCCCCGTCGGCGCCCAGGG
>DATNPP010000087.1:0-6303 GCA_036703175.1 Oscillatoriaceae cyanobacterium | reverse complement strand
TCAGAGCATGTTTGCGCCCGGCAGAGGCTCCAGGGCCTGATCGAGGCCGTGGCGGCGCTTGAACTCGGCGAGGTCGACCGTGCGGCCGGTCAGGCGGGCCTCTTCGGCCGCGAAGCCGATCGCGTGGGTCATCAGCGAGGTCGCGACGTCGGTCAGAATCAGCCCGGCGTCGCGCCGGTGCAGGGCCTCGAGCCAGTTGCGCAGCACGCGGTTGTCGCCGCCGCCGTGCGCGCCCGGCTCGGGCTCGACGGCGATCGTCTCTTCCAGCTTGGCGCCGAAGTCGCGCACGACGATCGTCATGCGGTGCTCGTCGAACAGCATCTCGCCGCGCGTGCCGTGCACGCGGACCATGCGGCCCTGCTGGGCCGTGAAAGCCGTCATCGTGAAGGTGGCCGTGACGCCGCCTTCGAACGCCAGCTGCACCACCTGATGATCCACCACGTCGTTGTCGGCGTGAAAGACACAGCGGCCGTAAGGACCCGTCCGCAAGGCCTCGAGGTGCGCCTCGGCGGAATGGTCGGGCGAGATGACCGAGGCCGGCCAGACGGTGCGGTCGGACTGGACGTACTGCTTGAGCGCCGAGTACGGGCAATCGAGCTCGTGCGGGCAGCCGTCCGTGCAGCGCGCCGGCGCGCCCAGCGGGGCACTCCCGGCGTGGAAGTAGCTCAGCTCGCCGCTGGAGCTGACGCGCGCGCACGGCGCGCCCACCAGCCAGGCGATGTAGTCCAGGTCGTGGCAGCTCTTGGCGAGCAGCATCGGCGTCGCGCGGCCCGCGTTGCCCCAGTTGCCGCGCACGTAGCTGTGCGCGTAGTGCTCGAAGCCCACTTGCTCGAGCTGGTCGATCGTCACCACGCGCCCGATGCGTCCCTCGTCGAGCAAGCGCTTCAGCGTGCGGAAGCCCTTCTGGTAACGCAGCGAGTGGCAAACCGCCACCAGCGCGCCGCTGCCGGTCTGCGCGCGGGCGATCGCCGCGCACTCGTCGATCGTCGTCGCCATCGGCTTTTCGAGCAACAGGTCGTACCCGCGCTCCAGGCAGGCGATCGCCGGCCCGAGGTGGTCGCGATCCATCGTCGCGATGACCACCGCGTCGCAAATCTTCGGCTGAGCGGCGAACTCCTGCCAGGACTCGTACACCGCCGACTCCGGCAATCCGTGGCGCGCCGCGAAGCGCTCGCGGTAGGCCGCGCGCGGCTCGGCGACCGCCACCACCTTGGCGAGATGCGGCAGCCCCGCGAGAATTCCGCCGAAAAGCTCGCCGCGCATGCCGGCGCCCAACACAGCCACGGTCTTCGGTGCCATGCTCGCTTCGCTCATCATCGCGCTCCTTTCAGGTCCGTCTCTACCATAAGCGAAGCGCGGCAAGCCCGCAACTAGCGCGGCAGCCAATCTCCGGACAACAGCATCTCCGAGAAGCGCTCGCTGTGGGCCGGACGCCCCGTTTGCGGACGCACCAGCCACAGCATGCGGCGAATGTCCAGCCCCTCGACGGGCACCTCGACGAGCCAGCCGGCGCGCTGCTCGAGCCAGGTCGCGTAGCGCGAGACGAATCCCACGCCCAGCCCGGTCATCACGGCGCGCTTGATGCCCTCGGTGTTGCCGAGCTCGAAGCGCACGTTCAACCGCTCGGGATCGAGCCCCGCCTCGGCCAGCCGGTCGTGAATCAAGCGGCGCGTTTCCGATTCCCGCTGACGCAGAATGAACGGCAAGGTGAGCAATCCTTCGCGCGGCATCGGCAGCGCATCCAGCACGGGATGCCCGGCGCCGGCGACGAGCACCAGCGCGTCCTCCAGAAGCGGCAGCTTCTCCCAGCCGGGAATCACGCCGGGCGAGAGGTCTTCCTCGACCAGCGCGGCGTCCAGCTCGCCGTCGCGCAGACGCGTCGTGATGGCGCCGGCGTCCGTCACCAACAAGCTCACGCGGATGCCCGGATAAAGCAGCGAGAAGCGCCCGAGCGCGTAAGGCAACAGGTAGATGCCCAGCGTGTTGCTCGCGCCCAGTCGCAGCACGCCCTGGGCCAGGCCGCGAAACGCCGTCAGCTCGCTGCGCAGCCCGGCGGCCTCGCGCAACAGCGCTTGGCCGCGCGTGCGCAGCGTCTCGCCGGCCGGCGTGAGCATCAAACCGCGGCCACGGCGCTCGAAGAGCGTCACGCCGAGGTCTTCCTCGAGCTCGCGCATCTGCTGGCTCACGGCCGATTGCGACAGGTGCAGTCGGCGCGCCGCTTGCGTGAAGTTCATGGTGTCCGCGGCGGCGATGAAGGTCGTCAGGCGTTCGAGATTCATAAGCTAATCTAATCATATCATACAAAAATAATCACTTTGCATAATGGGTCTTTCGGTGTACGGTAGAAAGGCGAGGATTCATTCTCGACGCATTCCGAAAGGAGGGCAAATGCCCCACAATCGTCGCTCTGCGCTTCGCGTGGCACTCGTCTCCGTCCATGGCGACCCTCTGCTGCCGCTGGGTGCGGAAGAAGCCGGCGGGCAGAATGTGTACGTCCGTGAAGTGGCGCTGGCGCTCGCCGAGCGCGGCCACCACGTCGACGTCTTCACCCGCGGTCGCGACTGCGCGACCCCCGAGGTGCTTCCGCTCGGCAACGCCCGGGTGGTGCGACTGCCGGCCGGGCCGCGCGGCTTCATATCGCGCAATCAACTTTTCCGCTTTTTGCCCGAGTTCACGGACGAGCTGCGTCATTTTGCCGCCGGCCGCCGTTACGACGTGCTTCACACCAACTATTGGCTGTCCGGCTGGGTGGGCCGCCGCCTCGCCGAGGGCTGGGAGACGCCTCAGGCCCATACGCACCACTCGCTCGGCGCCGTGAAGTACGCCGCCGCCGGCAAGATTCCCACCGTCGGCCGACAGCGCCTCGAGGTCGAGAGCCATCTGATCGCAGGCACGACCGTCGTCGCCACCTCGCCGCAGGACATCGCCTGCATGGAGCGCTACTATCAGCGCCGCCCCAGAAGCGTCATCGTGCCGTGCGGCGTGAACGCGTCGCGCTTCGTGCCGCAGGACCAGGCCGCCTGTCGCGCCACGTTGGGATTGCCGCAGGACGTGCCGCTGGTGGCCTACGTGGGACGCTTCGATCCGCAAAAGGGCATCGACACGCTCGTGCGAGCAGCCAAGCTCGCCTCTGAAAAGCATCCGGTCCATCTGGTGCTCGCGGGCGGCTTCGAGCCGGGCGCCGGCGACTCGAACGAGTACGAGCGCATTCGCGCGCTGGTCGAGGAACTGGGACTCGGCGATCGCACCACCTTCCTCGGCCGCCAGGAGCAAGCGCGCTTGCCGCTGGTCTACGGCGCAGCGGACCTGTGCGTGGTGCCGAGCCACTACGAGTCGTTCGGCCTGGTCGCGATCGAAGCGATGGGCTGCGGCACGCCGGTCGTCGCGAGCGAGGTGGGCGGCTTGCGCTACACGGTGATTCACCGTGAGACGGGGTTGCTGGTGCCGCCGCGAAACGACGAGGCCTTCGCGGGAGCCATCACGCTGCTGCTCGACGATCCCGCGCTGCGGGCGCGCATGGGCGCCGCCGGGGCCCGCCTGGTGCAGCGGGTGTTCACCTGGGACGCGGTGGCGGAACGCCTGGAGGGGCTCTATCAGTCGCTCGAGAGCACGAGCGCGAGGGCGGTGGTGTGACCCGATACCTCCTCGCGTTCGACCTCGACGGCACGCTGGTCGGCGATCCCGAGGCGCTCGCGCGCCTCAACGCCGACCTGAGCGCGCGGCGGGAGAGCTGGGCGATCGCCTACGTCACGGGACGGCGGATCGACTCCGTGCAGCGGCTGATGAGCGAGGCGAATCTGTTGGTGCCGGACGCGATCGCGGCCAACGTGGGCGCCAACCTCTACACCGGCGCCTATATGGTGCCGGATCCGCGCTGGCGGGTGCAGATTTCGCAAGGCTGGCACGCGGATCGCGTCCACGCGGTCGCGAAGCTCTTTCCGGGCCTCGTGCCGCAACCGGACGACGCCCAGAGCCCGTTCAAGTGCAGCTACTACTACGACCCCGCGGACGTCGAGACCGTGCGCCAATTGGTCGACGCGCTGCGCCGACAGCGCATTCGCGCGAAGGTCGTGACGAGCTCGGGACGGGATCTCGACGTGCTGCCGGCCGGCGCCGGCAAGGGCAATGCGGTGCGCTACCTGGCCGCCAGCTGGGGCGTGCCGCTCGATCGCGTGTTCACGGTCGGAGATTCCGGCAACGACCTGGAGATGCTCACGCTGGGCTGCCTTGCCGCCATGGTGGGCAACGCCCAGCCCGAGCTCGCGACCGCGCCGGCCTGCGTCTATCGCGCGAGTGGCGCGTACGCGCTGGGCGTGCGCGAGGCGCTCGAGCATTACGGCTGGCTTTAGAGCGAAGGCCGCTCAGGCGCAGGTGGTCGGCCGTTGCGCCGCGTGGAGCGCGATCGCTTCCCCGTAGGGCGCCTGCAGCACGCCACGCTCGGTGATGATGCCCGTGATCAGTCGCGCGGGCGTGACGTCGAACGACGGGTTCGCCACCGGCATGCCCGAGGGCGCGACCGGCGTGCCGCGGAAATGCGTGACTTCCTCGGCCGCACGCTCCTCGATCGGAATGCCCGCGCCGTCCGGCACGGATGGGTCGATCGTCGAGAACGGCGCCGCGATGTAGAAGGGAATGCCATGCGCGTGCGCCAGCACCGCGAGCGAATACGTGCCGATCTTGTTGGCCGTGTCGCCGTTCGCCGCGATGCGATCCGCGCCGACGACGATCGCGTCGACGCGGCCCTGGGCCATCATCCAGCCGGCCATGTTGTCCGTGATGAGCGTGGAAGGAATGCCGGCCTCGAGCAGCTCCCAGGCCGTCAGGCGCGCGCCTTGGAGGTACGGGCGCGTCTCGTCCACCCAGACGTGCAGGCGCTTGCCGGACTCGTGGGCGGCGCGCAGCACGCCGACGGCGGTGCCGTAATCCACGGTCGCGAGCGCGCCGGCGTTGCAGTGCGTGAGCACGTTGGCGCCGTCGGGCAGCAGCGCGGCGCCGTTTGCGCCGATGGCCCGATTCGTCGCGACGTCCTCGTCGTGCATGGCGACGGCCTCGCGTTCGAGGCGGGCGGCGACCTCGGCGCCCGTGCCCAGCGTCGCGTCGGCGACGGCGCGCATGCGCGCGACCGCCCAGGCCAGATTGACGGCGGTCGGGCGCGCGGCGACGAGGATCTCGGCCGCGACGACCAGGGCGGCGTCGAAGTCGGCCCGGACGAGGGCGGCCGCCTCGCGCGCGGCGAGCGCCATGCCGAAGGCCGCGGTCACGCCGATCGCGGGTGCGCCGCGCACGATCATGATTCGAATCGCCTCGGCCGTCTCGCGGGCGTTCCGGCAGGGGTGCAGCAGGACCTCATGCGGCAGGCGGGTCTGGTCGAGCAACTCGAGGCGATCGCCGTGCCATTGCATCGTCTTCATTCTTCAGCCCTCCTGCATCGCATCGTACCAGGCGCTTTCGGCGATCGCCAGCCGAAGGCGTGCGGAAGCTTTCGGCGATTCTGGCCCTTGCACGGCAATTGACATGCCGTCTCGGGGTCCCTAGCATGCAGCATGACGAGCGCCCCGCGCTCGCATGAAAGGGAGGCCCCATGACGCCGCTGACCTGGCAAGAGTTTCTCGACGCGGCCACGTCGTTGTCCGACGAGGCGCTCACCGAGGACGCGCTCTATGCCCTGGCCGAGCGCCTGGTGGTCGATGCGAGCCTGCTCGCGCCTTACATCCAATTCGAGCAGGCGTCGTACGCGCGCCATCCGCTCTACCGCGACGCGCGCTTCGAGGCGCTGTGCCTCTGCTGGGAGCCGGGCCAGGGCACGGCAATTCACAACCATGGCGACTCGTTCGGCATCGTGTATGTCTACGAGGGCGCGCTGACGACCAGCACCTACCGCCGGCAGGACGACGGCACCCTGCCGGGCCGGGCCAGGCTCGCGCCACTGGGGCGCGCGCGCGTATCGGCCGGGGGCCTGCTGCTCGATCGCCAGGGGGCGATCCACGCGATCGCGAACCCGCCGGGCTCCGGGCGTCGCGCGGTCTCGCTGCACTTCTACGCCGGGCCGCTCGCGACCATGGAGATCTTCGATCTCCACCAGGGAACCGTCGCCGCCAAGGCCATGCAAGGCGAGCCGCTCGCCTATATCGAGCCGGGCGCGGACGTCATGGCGGCGCTCATATAGCGATGAGTGTCCGCTACCGGGACATCTGGGCCGACCTGCAAGAAACGGCCGCCCGCTTCGCCTTGCGCGAGGCCCGCCCTGTCTGGCAGGTGCTGCTGCTCGAGCCGGGATTGCTGGCGCTGGCGTGGTTCAGGCTC
>DATNPP010000019.1:0-16153 GCA_036703175.1 Oscillatoriaceae cyanobacterium | reverse complement strand
TCCCCCCCGCCGAGGGGAGGGCGCGCGCGGGGCGCGGCATGGTTTAATGGGCCATGGCGCTCATCAATTGGTACCCGGGCCACATCGCGAAGGCCCAGAACACTCTCAAAGAACAGCTCAAGCTGATCGACTTCGTGCTCGAGCTCGTCGACGCGCGTTTGCCGGGCGGCGGGCGCTTCGACCAGACCAACCGGCTACTCGGCGAGAAGCCGCGCGTGCTGGTGTTCACGAAGTCCGACCTCGCCCTGGCCGATCGCACGCAGGCGTGGGTGCAGTTCTACCGCAGCCAGGGCCTGCACGTCGTCACGCTGAACGCCCAGACCGGCCAGGGCATGCCGGGATTGCACAAGGCGCTGGAGGCCGAAGCGGCCCGCATTCGCCAGAAGATGATCGCCCGCGGCCGGCTGCCGCGCGCGAGCCGCGTGATGGTTGTCGGCATGCCGAACGTCGGCAAGTCCTCGCTCATCAACAAGCTCGCCAAGCGCAAGGCGGCGCAGGTGGGCAACAAGCCGGGCGTCACCAAGTCCGTCTCGTGGATTCGGCTCGGCAAGGAAATCGAGCTGCTCGACACGCCCGGCATCATTCCGCCCAAGCTCGAGGATCAGGAGCTCGCGATCAAGCTGGCGCTGGTCGGCTCGGTGAGCACCGAGGCCTACGATCCGATCCTGCTCGTCCCCGAAGCGCTCCGGCTGCTCGAAAAATACGCCCCGCAGACGATCGCCGACTTCGAGGATCCCTCGATCGAAGGCATCGCCCGCCAGCGCGGATTTCTGCGTCCGGGCGGCGAGCTCGATCTCGAGCGCACGGCGCGCGAGCTGCTGCACGATATTCGCACCGGCGCCCTGGGCCCCATGTCGCTCGATTTCTCGCCGAAGGTGCAGGCCGCTCTGGCGGCCGAGGCCGCCGAAGAAGTGCTGGTGCTCGAGCCGCCCGAAGCACAATGAAAAAGGCGTCCCGCGTGGGACGCCTTTTCGATCAAGACGCTTTCGAGAGCCGCCCGGTGCCTTGCTTGGCGACCATCGTGCCGGGCACTCGGCGCAGACGGCGGCGCTTGCGGCGGCGGCGCACGTTTTGCAAGCGCAGCAGCGAGAGCAGCGACGCCGCGAGCATGCCCGGGAAGAACCAGCTCGAGATGTGCGCCCAGGGGCTCGCCGCCACGGGCACCGCCTCGGCGGCCACCAGAGGCACCTTGGTGAGCACCTGATTGCCGTCGCGCACCACCAGCTGGCCGACTTGCTGGTTCTGGTTGATCGGCGCGCTCATCTGATCCGGCAGCTGCCAGACCTGTTGCAGGCTCGCCTTTTCGGCCGTGCCGCGCGGCAGGGTCACGGAGACGTCTTGCGGCGCCACGACTTCGACCACGCGATTGTAGCCGGACTGGATCGGGACCGTGCCGACGACCTCGCCCTTGCGGGCCACGACGACCTTGTCGAAGTTGTTCAGGCCGTAGGCCAAGAGCTTCTGCGAGTCCGCCCACATCTGCAAATCGTCCATGACGGCCTCGACCACGTGGCGATCGCCCTTGTTGGCCGTGCCGGTGAAGCAGGGGCCCGCCTTGTCCGTGTAGCCCGTCTTGCCGCCGCCGGCGTACGGATAGGTCCACAGCAGCCGGTTGTGGTTCCGCAGCACGCGGCCGTCAGGCTTGCCGCAATACGGCAGCTTCTTGAACTTGGTGGTGGCGATTTGCTCCCAGTCCGGGTCCTGGCTCGCGACGCGCAGCAGCGCGCACAGGTCGTACGACGAGGAGTAGTGATCCGGCGTGGGCAATCCGTTCGGGCTGTTGTAGTGGGTGTCTTTCAGGCCCAGTTCCTGCGCGCGCTGGTTCATCATGCCGATGAACTTGTTCACGTCGCCGCCGCCGACGTACTCGGCGATCGCCCAGGCCGCGTCGTTGCCCGACGCCAACAGCGCGCCGTACACGAGCTGGCGCAGCGTCAGCTTCTCGCCCGCCTGCAAATAGATCGAGGCCTCGCCGACCGAAGCCGCCCGCTTGCTGATGGTCACCACGTCGTCGAGCTTGCCGCTCTCGCAGGCGAGCAAGGTCGTCATGATCTTCGTGGTGCTCGCCATCGGACGGCGCGCGTGCTCGTTCCAGCCCCAGAGCATCTGGCCGGAGTCCGCGTCGATCACGCAGGCGGTCGTCGCCTTCAGCGGCGGCGGCGCCGGGTACGCTTCGGCTTGTGCCGCGGCGACGGGCGCGAGGCAGCTCAGGAGGGCAACGGCGGTCGCGGCGAGAAGCTTGGACCAGGGCAAGGGATCATCCTCCGTTCCAGGGCGAGATTCGGAGCTTGGGCGCTTCAAAGATCTTATTCCCGCGAGGCCGTAGAATGAACAGCCATGACGCTCGGGAAGGTTGGTTCATTCTAGGCAATGCCTCCCTGCTTCGATGTGATTTGCACACACCCGACAGGGGGACGCACGCCGAGAAGGCGCTCGTTAAGCGGCCGTCAGTCGCTTTGGAAGTTGGCAGGGCCGACGCCGTGAGCGTCGGCCCCGCGGGCGGCTAGGGATAGATGCGCGTGAGCATGCGCGCGAAGGGAATCGTCTCGCGCACGTGCTCCAATCCGCAAATCCAGGCCACGGTCCGTTCGAGGCCGATGCCGAAGCCGCTGTGCGGCACCGAGCCGTAGCGGCGCAAATCGAGATACCACTCGAGCGGCTCGGCCGGAATGTGGTGCTCGGCCATTTTGGCCTCGAGCGTCGCGAGGTCGTCGATGCGCTGCGAGCCGCCGATGATCTCGCCGTAGCCTTCCGGCGCCAGCAGATCGGCGCAGAGCACCACCTCGGGCCGCTTGGGATCCGGCTTCATGTAGAAGGCCTTGGCGACCGCCGGATAGTGCGTCACGAACACCGGGCGCTCGAAGCGCGAGGCCAGAATCGTCTCGTGCGGGGCGCCGAAGTCCTCGCCCCAGGGAATCTCCTCGCCCGCCTCGGCGAGGATCTTGATCGCCTCGTCGTAGGTGATGCGCGGAAAGGGCGCGCGGATGTTCTCGAGCTTGCTCAAATCGCGCTCGAGCACCTTCTCGAGATCCTCGCGATGCTTGGCGAGCACGGTCTGCACGACGTACTCGAGCATCTGCTCCTGCGTCTGCAGATTGCCCTCGAGCTCGACGTAGGCCTGCTCGGCCTCGAGCATCCAGAACTCCATCAAATGGCGGCGCGTCTTGGACTTCTCGGCGCGAAAGGTCGGCCCGAAGCAGTAGGCCTTGCCCACGGCCATCGCCGCGGCCTCGAGGTAGAGCTGGCCGCTCTGCGTCAGATAAGCGGGCTCGCCGAAGTAATCCGTCTCGAACAGGGTCGAGGTGCCCTCGCAGGCCGCCGGCGTGAGCTCGGGCGCGTCGACGAGCGTGAACTCGCGCTGGTCGAAGAAGTCGCGCATGGCCTTCTCGATCGAGGCGCGAATGCGCAGAATTGCGACCTGCCGCGGCGTGCGCATCCAGAGGTGGCGATGGCTCATCAGAAAGTCGACGCCGTGCTCCTTGTGCGAGATGGGGTACTCGCCCTCGACGCGATGCACCAGTTGCACGCCGTTCGCCGTGAGCTCGTAACCTCCCGGCGCGCGGTCGTCGGCGCGCACGGTGCCCGTGAGGCGGAAAGACGATTCCTGCGTGAGCGCCGAGGCCGCCTCCCAGGTGGCCTCGTCGACCTCTTTCTTGACGACCACGGCCTGCACGAGCCCCGTGCCGTCGCGCATGATGAGGAACTGGATCTTGCCGCTGGAGCGGTGGTTGTAGAGCCACCCCTGCAGGGTCACTTCCTGGCCGACGTGGTCTTTGAGGTGGGCGATCGTCGTGACGGGACGCGTCGTGGTGTCTGGCACGGGAACTTCCTTTCTGGCAGGACGGTCGTCATTTTACCATGGGCGATCGTGGCGGCAAGCGTTCCATAAGGCGCGCCCGGGCGGTATCATGAGCCGGACGCACAAGGAGGAAATCGTGGGCACTCGTTTCAAGCTCACCGTGCTCGCGTTGAGCGCCGCGCTGCTTTCCGGCTGTTACGTGGTGCAGCAGGGCTACGGCCAGGCACGCTTGCTGATGTCGCGCGAGCCGGTCTCCAAGGTGCTCGCCGCGCCGGACACCAGCGCGCAGGTGCGCCACAAGCTCGAGGTGATTCTCGCGGCCAAGGCCTACGCCGAGCAGGTCATCGGGCTGCGGCACACCAGCAACTACGAGAGCTACGTGCCGCTGAAGCGCGACGCGGTGACCTACGTCGTCTCGGCGGCGCCCAAGGACAAGCTCACGCCCTATACCTGGTGGTTTCCGATCGTGGGCAGCGTGCCCTACAAGGGCTATTTCGCGCGCAAGGACGCCGTCGCGCTGCAGGAGTCGCTCAAGGCCCAGGGCTACGACACGATTCTGCGCAACGTGCCGGCCTTCAGCACGCTGGGCTGGTTGCCGGATCCGGTCTACTCGCCGTTTCTGCGCTACGACGACGCGACGCTCGCGAACATCGTGATCCACGAGACCACCCACGCGACGCTCTACCTGCCGGGGCAGGCCAGCTTCAACGAAGGGTTCGCGACCTTCGTCGGCAACGTGGGCGCGCAGGGCTTTCTGCGCCAGCGCGACGGCGCGGATTCGCCCGAGTACCGTGAGGCGGTCGACGCCGTCGCGGACAACGCGCTGTTTACGACCTTCATTCAGGAGGTCTCGGCCGAGCTCGAGGCGTTGTACGATAGCCACGAGCCCGAATCCGAGAAGCTCGCTGAGCGCGAAACGATCTTCGCGGCGGCCAAGGCGCGCTTTGCGCGCGACTACGCGCCGCGCATGAAGACCGACCAGTTCCGCGGTTTCGACAAGGCCCCCTTGAACAATGCCGCCATGGTCTCGTACCGGACGTATTACAACCGGCTCGACCGCTTCGAGGCCGCTTACGTGCGCGAAGGCAAGGATTTGCGCAAGCTCGTGCAGTTCTTCAAGGACCAGGTCGCCAAGGCGCCCGATCCCGAAGCGTACCTCGACAACTGGCTGAGCAGCTCGTAGGCGCTACTTGACCGGATGGCCGACCGTGCGGACGGCCCAGTCCAGCGCGGCGTGGTAGATGCGCTCGGCGATCGCCTCGGGATCGCCCTCGCCGCTGGTCGTCAGGTGCGCGGGAATCGCGTCGCAGAAGGCCTCGGTCGGATCGTTGCTCCAGGCCGGATCCCAGTGGCCGTCGCGCTGAATGATGCGGCGCTGGCGCTCCTCGAGCGACACTTCCAGGCGCACGACGAAGAAGCCGTGCTGCTTGAGGTACTCGCCCTCGACCGGAAAGCGCACGTCGTCGACCGTCACCGGATGGGGCGCGCGGAGATACTCGCGGCGCCAGCGGCGAATCCAGTAGCTCTCCTGGCCCCAGCCGTAGGAGTACCCCTCGCCGTAGAGCGCGTCGTGTAGCGCGAGGGTGCGCTCCGGCGTCGCCTCGGGGAAGATGAAGCGCGCGAGCGCCTCCACGCGCTCGCGGCGCGCGGGCTCGAGCGGCGTGTCGATGCCGGCCCACTCGGGCGATCGCGCCGAGCGGCCGACGCGCTGCATGGTCGAGCGGTCGAACTTCTTGTCGATCTCGCGGCCCACCAACAGCCGCGTGAGGTAGCGAATCGGATCCGCGAAGCTCAGACGGTGGTAGCGGTGATGCTCGACGAGCAGGTTCGCGATCGTCGTCTTGCCTGCTCCCATGGCGCCGGCGAGGCCAATTTCAACCATTCGGATCTCCTGGTCGGGACGAAACGCCCCATTCTAGCAGAGCGGCACGCAACGAAAAACCCCGGCACCGAGGTGCCGGGGTCAAAGCGTTGGCGATTAGCCGTTGGAGGTGTACCACTCCATGATGTCCGCCTGGCCGCCGATCGAACCCGAGGCGAAGGCGTAAGGCATGTAGAAGTAGCCGTGGTCGCCCCAGCCGCTGCTCCACGAGTTGCGGACGATGAACTGCTTCTTGGCATCGTTGTAGCCGACGAGCAGCAGCGCGTGGCCGCCGAGGATGCTCTCACCCTTCTTGGGCATCGGCATCACGCCGTTCGAGCCGATGTTCTCGAAGGACTCGTACACGACCATACCGATCGCGACCGGGTCGCCGTTGGCGATCGCCGTCTTCGCGTCGTCGACGCCCGACACCTCTTGGAAGCCCTTGATCTTGTGGTTGGGGGCATCCGCGTAGGCCGCCTTGGGGGGGATCTGCGTGAACTTCGAGATGTCGTAGGGCCAGAGCTCGTCGGCCGCGACGCCCGTCTGGTTGAGGACCGTCATGCCGTCCTTCATCGAAGCGCCGGAGTCCTGATCCACCGAACCCTCGAGCTTGCGCTCTTCGTAGTAGAGGAAGAGAGCCGACACGGGAACCGCTTGCTCGCCGTTCTTGTTCTCGAGGTACTCGCGGAGGCCCTTGCCCATCGCGAACGCCGTGCAGGAGCCCAGCTGGCCCTGGTCGGCGACCGGGGAGCAGAAGTGGCGGTTGTCGACCGCGCTCGGCAACATCGCCTGGCGGGGCAGGTGATGGATGTTGTGGCGAACGTGCTTCGCGTCGGCGAGGTTGTAGCCGAGCTTGCGGGTCACGCCCATCGCGTTGATGATCGGCATGCCCGAGCGCACCATCTGGGGCACGTAGGTGTTCATCATGCCGGTCTGGCCGCAGCCAACGGTGGCAGCGAGGGTCGCGAGGGCGGCAGCGCCGAGGGTCAGGTGACGGAAGGTCGACATCGCTTTCTTTATCTCCTCTTTAGATCAAATCGCCGTTAGCTTGGGTATTCGCACGACACCGAGTCGTTAGCCAAACCTTAACTATGGGTTAACTTTACCATTAACGATTCGCGCTTTCAAGTCCCTAAAGCCACTTTTTTTCAGATTTAACAAAGACAAAATAAATCCCGGCCTCCGACCGAGCGGCCCCACACCGCGAAACGGGCGTGACGGCGCCCATTTGGCGGAGATCACAAGTTTGCATAAAACTGGCGATCCACGGGCGCGTCGCCTCCGCCGTCCAGCAAAAAACCCCGCCCTGGCGGGCGGGGCCGAAGCCGTGCGCTGATCGGAGGGCGTTTCTCAGCCCATCAAGGCGTACGTACGTTCGCTCGGCGCCGGCTCCTCGAGGCGGACGTTGCCGACGCCCAGCGCCTTCTTGAGATCGAAGAGCAGCTGCTCCGTCGGATCGACCCGGAACGCCTCGCCGGCGAGCACCACCTCCGGCACGTGCGGGAAGTGGAACAGCAGCGGCACTTCGCCCGGGTGCTTCTTGATGATGTTGTCGCGCAGGCCCATCAGAAAGCCGCCGTCGAGCGTCTCGGGCAGCGTGACGTGCAGCAGCGACAGATGCTCCAGCGGCTTGACCTGCGAGGCCAGGATCTTGAGCTCCTCGTCGCGATTGGAGAGCTTGCCTTTGACGAGGATCTTCACGTCCTCGCCCAGCAGATGGCGGTACTTCTCGTAGGCCTCGGGGAAGAACAGCACGTCGAGCGAGCCCGTGAGGTCCTCCAGGCGACCGCTCATCATGGGCAGGCCCTTCTTGGTGGTCGCCACGCGCGTGCCCGTGAGCAGACCGCCGACGACCATCATGGTGCTGTCCGCGATCTCCTCGGCCGTCGCGAGCTCGTGCGTGCTGTAGTAGGTCAGCTTGGGGCCGAAGACCTGCAACGGGTGGCCGCTGACGTACACGCCGATCAGCTCCTTTTCCATGCCGAGGGCCTCGTCCTGGCTGAGCGCCGGCACCACGGGCAACGCGGGCTTGGGAATCGTGAACGCGGCCTGGTCGTCGCCGGCCATCACGGAGAAGAGCGAGATCTGGCCCGAGCCCTTCTCCTTTTGCAGTCGCGCCGCGCGCTCCACCGCCTCGTCGAGCGCGGCGAGCAGCTGGGCGCGGTGAGCGCCCGTGGAATCGAAGGCGCCGGCCTTGATCAGCGACTCGATGCAGCGCTTGTTCACGGCCTTCATGTCCACTTCCTCGCAGAACTGGTAGAGGTCCGTGAAGCCGCCCGCGTTCTCGCGCGCCTGCAGAATCGCCTGCACCGGCGTGGTGCCCACGTTCTTGATCGCCGAGAGGCCGAAGCGGATCGCGCCTTCTTTCACCGTGAAGTCCTGCTCCGAGGCGTTCACGTCGGGCGGCAGCACCTTGATGCCCATCTGGTTGGCGTTGTGAATGTAGAGCTGGACCTTGTCCTGCGTGCCGATGACGCTCGACAGCAGCGCGCACATGTACTCGATCGGGTAGTGCGCCTTGAGGTAAGCGGTACGGAAGGTGACCACCGCGTACGCGGCCGAGTGCGACTTGTTGAAGCCGTAGGCCGCGAACTTCTCGAGGTTGTCGAAGAGCGCCTCGGCTTTTTCCGAGGGATGGCCCTTGCGCGCCGAGCCGTCGAGGAAGATCTCCTTTTGCTTGGCCATCTCCTCGGGCTTCTTCTTGCCCATCGCGCGCCGCAGCAGGTCGGCCTGGCCGAGCGAGTAGCCGGCGTAGACCTGGGCGATCAGCATGACCTGCTCCTGATAGATGCAGTTGTGCACGATCATGCCGTTGGCGACGAAGTTGTGAAGGCTCTCGACCGTGATGTCGTAGACGTTCTCGCGGCCCGCCGGCTCGATGCCGGCGATCGCCATCCAGCGCACCCGGCTCAAGCGCTCGAGCTCGGCCGTCACGCCGCGCGGCGCGAGGCGCACCGCCGAGGTGTCCGGATCCAAAAACGGCAGCTCGGAGAACGCGCGCAGATTGCCGCGCGAGGTGCCTTCGTGCACCCGGAAGGCGAAGTCGTCCAGGCGGTACTCGGCGACGGGCGTGCCCACGAAGTCGCCCGGCGCGAGGTCCTGCAACTCGACCCAGCCGTGCGCCGTGAGAAAGCGGTGGTCGGCCGTCGCGCGGATGCTGCGGCCGTCTTCGAGCGTGAGCTTGAAGACCTCTTTCACGCCCTGGTCGAAGAAGTGCGTCACACGGGCGATCGCCGGACGAAGCTCCTCGTCGACGCCCTGCACGAGCAAATGATCGCGCTGGCGCACCTGATCCAGTCGCACCGGCTTGCCCGTGATCGCGTCCGTCACGATCGTGTCGCCCGTGAGGCAGGTGCCGTAGGTGTCCTTGAGAATCGGCTCGAGCGAGTCGTGTGGGTACTCGATGGCCTCGCGGCCGTGCTTGCGGTTGATGAACTGGTCGACCATGCCGGATTGCAGCGGGCCCGGACGATAGAGGGCCAGCAAGGCGGCCAGATCTTCGAAGTTGGTGGGCTGCAAGCGCATCACGAGCTTGCGCATGCCCTCGGATTCCAGCTGGAAGATGCCGATCGCGTCGCCCGAGCGCAGCAGATCGTACGTCTTGGAATCGTCCATCGGAATCGTGGACCAATCGATCTTGCGATCATGGAACTGCTCGATGAAGCGCAGCGCCTTCGCGATCATCGTGAGATTGCGCAGGCCCAAAAAGTCCATCTTGAGCAGGCCCATCATCTCGAGGTACTTCTGCTCGTATTGGGTGGAGACGAAGCCGTTCTCGTCCTTGCTGGCGCGCTGCAGCGGCACGATCGTGTCCAGCGGATCGCGGCTGATCACGACGCCCGCGGCGTGGATGCCCGTGTTGCGCACGTAGCCTTCGAGCTTGCGCGCGAGGGTCAGCAGCTGATCGACCTGCGGGTTCTTCTTGGCCTCGGCGTCGAGCTCGGTGCCTTCCTTGGTCGCGTCCGCGAGCGTGATGCCGAGCTCCGGCGGCACGAGCTTGCACAGGCGGTTGGTGTCCGCGTAAGGGAACTCGAGCACGCGTCCGGTGTCCTTGATCGCGGCCTTCGCGCCGAGCGTGCCGAACGTGACGATCTGGGCCACCTTGTCGTGGCCGTACTTGTCCTGCACGTACTTGATGACTTCGCCGCGGCGATCGATGCAGAAGTCCACGTCGATATCGGGCATGCTCACGCGCTCGGGGTTCAAGAAGCGCTCGAACAGCAAATTGTACGGCAGCGGGTCGATGTCCGTGATGCCCAGGCAATAGGCCGCGATCGAGCCGGCGGCCGAGCCACGGCCCGGGCCCACCTCGATGCCGTTTTCCTTGGACCAGTTGATGAAGTCCCAGACGATCAGAAAGTAGCC
The DNA here is from genome assembly GCA_036703175.1 of Oscillatoriaceae cyanobacterium. Classification (GTDB taxonomy): domain Bacteria; phylum Cyanobacteriota; class Sericytochromatia; order S15B-MN24; family JAQBPE01; genus DATNPP01. Next base: position 6,125 of record DATNPP010000019.1, on the reverse strand, counting down.
CGGAAAGCCCATGCGCTCGATCATGTCGAGCTCGTACTTCAAGCGCTGCTCGACCTCGGGCGTCATCTCGGGATAGCGCCGGCGCGCGCCCTTCCAGGACAGCTCGGAGAGGTAGGACGCCTCGGTGTGGCCCGGCGGCAAGGGGTACTGCGGCAGCTGCGGACGGCCGAGCTCGATGATCAAATTGCACTTCGAGGCGATCTCGAGCGTGTTCGTGAGCGCCTCGGGCACGTGCGCGAACTTCTTGAGCATGTCCTCTTCGCTGTTGACGTAGAAGACGCCCGGCTTGTAGCGCTGCGAGGAGGGATCCGTGAGCGTCTTGCCGGACTGAATGCAGACCAGCGCCGCGTGGGTGCTCGAGTCTTCGAGGCAGGTGTAGTGCGCGTCGTTCGACGCGACGAGCTTGAGGTCCAGATCGCGGTGCATCGAGATGAGCGCCTCGTTGACGGGCGCCTGCTCCGGCAATCCGTGATCCTGCAGCTCGAGGTAGAAGTCCTCGCCTTTGAGTTGCTTGAACCAGCGCGCGCGCTCGTAGGCGGCCTCGAGATTGCCGCCGATGATGTGCTGCGGAATCTCCGAGCCCAGGCAGCCCGAGAGGAAGATGATGCCCTCGTGGTAGCGCTCGAGCACGTCGTAGTCGACGCGCGGCTTGTAGTAGTAGCCTTCCAGATGGCCGATCGAGACGATCTTGACCAAGTTTTGGTAGCCCGTGCGGTTCTTGGCGAGCGCGATCAAGTGGAAGGTGCGGTTCGGGCTGCGCTTGCCGTGGCTCGAGCGATCGGTGCGGTCCTTGCAGACGTAGAGCTCGCAGCCGATGATCGGCTTGATGCCCTTTTCCTTCGCCTTGCAATAGAACTCGAGCGCGCCGTACATCACGCCGTGGTCCGTGAGCGCGATCGCCGGCTGCTTCAGCTTCGAGGCCCGCGAGACCAAATCCTTGGTGCGATTGGCGCCGTCGAGCAGCGAGTACTCGGAGTGGACGTGGAGATGGACGAAACTTCCGGGCACCGCGCGACCCCTTTCGCGTTCTGGAACGGGCGTTCTAGCGTTCCAGTGTAATGGTCGCGAGGGGGGCTTGTCTATGATCAGCGCCACCGAGCGATCGCCCGACGCCGGGGCGTCGTGGCAGCGAGACGGGGTCGCATAGTTTCCTGAAGATCTGTGTATAAATCAAGCAGGCGGGAGTAATCCAGCCGAAGGAGGCGTGAATGACGGTCGCCAAGACGGACGTGCTCGCCAGCTTGAGCGGCTATCTGCCCGAAACGGACGTCGAGCAGCTGCTCGCGGCGGCCGTGGATGCCGCGGGACTGCCGGCGTGCGACGCGTACGCCGCGGACGAGGTCTCAGCGATCGCCCAGGCGATTCTCGGGCTCGCCGGCCGCGAGCTGAACGCCGAAGCGGAGCCGCCGCCCGAGCCGTGCGTCGCCACGCCCACGGTCACGCGGAGGACTCAGCCATGAGCGACGACGATCTGCTGGAACGCAAATCCGGCAAGCGTTTCGATCCACAGGAATGGCAAGCGCTACGCGCCCTGTACGTGCAGCCGAAGCAACCACCCCAGGCGCCGGCGGCGCCCGGGGCGATCGCGGGCCCGCCAGCCGTCGACGCCCCCAAGGCGCGGCCTGCCGCGGCCGCCCCGCAGGACGACGGCTGGCCCAAGGGCGAGATTTCCTGGGGGGAGCTGAACTTCAACAAGCTGAGCAGCCTCGAGAACGTCGGCGGCTCGCTGGAGCAGCTCGGCGTGGTCGCCTCGCTCAAGAACGTGGCGGCCGCCTACACCCAAACAACCTACGCGCCGGGCGCCATCTCGCAGGCGCTGAACCACTTCGCCACTCACCTTTCGAGCGTCGCCAAGCAACTCGACAAGCTGCCCGGCGTCGGATTGAGCCTGCAGGCCCTCGGCGGCGTCGCCGGCATCGTGAGCGGCGTGAAGGGCCTCAGCGAGACGGTCGCGAGCGTCAAGGCCGACGGGCACAACCTCCAGAACAGCCTGCATGCGGCCTCCAGCGCCGCCAAGCTCGTCGGCGGCGTCGCGATGGCACTCTCGAGCTTCTGCCCGCCGCTCGCGCCCCTGGGCGGCGCGATTTCTCTGGCGGGCGCCGCGCTGGGCCTGGGCAAGGTCGCGCTCGAGCATCGCGGCGAGCTGAAGCAGGCCGGCGCCAAGGTCGCCGACGGCGCAAAGCAGGCTCTCGACGGCGTCTCGAGAATCATCAGCAACAACGGCTCGGCGGCGGTCAAGGTCGACCTGGCGGCGAAGCGTTTTGCGTGGATGACGGGCTGACGCGGCCCGCCTGTTCGGGGGTGACGTCGTTGCCGGGATTGCGCGCCGGGCTCTGCAGATCGGGCGTCGCCGCGCCGCCGCCGCCGCCCGCGGACGGCGTGGCGATCGCGTCGACGCCATGCGGATGGACCGGCGCGACGGGCATGATCATCGGCCCATGGCGCGGCGCCGCGCGCGTAACCGGGCCTCCGCCGCCGCCCGGGGTGGTGCTGGCGCTCGGCTGAGGCAACGCGCCTTGCGAGGGCCCCGAGATCGTGCGCGTCGTGGCGGGCGTGGCGCCGGCCTGCATCAGGAACAGGGCCACGAGGGTGCCCGTCAGACTGAAGAATACGCGCTTCATGATCGGCCTCCCAGCGCATGGTGACGCGCTCGTGTGCCGAACACAACGCCGGGTTCTGTCCTCGCGCCGGAAAATACGGACGGTCAGGTGATGATCACCTGGTGGGTGTAGGCGGCGCGATCGCCGATGAGCGCGCGCAGGTAGGCGATCGCCTGGTTTTCGGCCCAGTACGCATCCATCCAGGGCTCTGCCTGGGGCGCGAACGGCGACTCGAAGAAACCGACGTGCCCGCCACGCTCCGGATACAGGGTCGTCAGGCAGGGATTGCCGGCAATCAGCGCCGCGCGGCGTTCGAACATGGCATACGGAATGAACGGATCGTCCTGCGCATGAATGATGAGCGTGGGCACGCGAATATGGCCGAGCAGCTCGGCGCTCGAGGTCCGCGCGTAGTAATCCTGCGCGTCCCTGAAGCCGCCCTCCGGCGCGGTGACCCAGTCGTCGAACTCCCAGAGCGTGCGGGCCCGCCGCGCGCGCGTCGCGTATTCGGCCAGCGCCGCATCGTCGGGCCAGATCTCGGCCTTGCGCCGCACCTTCTCGCGCAATTGCAGCAGGAAATACAGATTGTAGAGCCGATTGAAACCACTGCCGAGAGACACCCCGGCGTGCGCCAGGTCGATCGGCGGGCTCATGGCGACCGCGCCCCACAGCCAGTCCGGCGCGTCCGTGCCCATCACGCCGAGCAACCGCAGCAACATGTTGGCCGTCAGCGACACGCCGACCGGCAACACGGCCGTGTAGCCTTCGGCGCGCATGGCGTCGAAGACGTGGCGCAGATCGCCGATCATGTCGCTGTTGTACAGCCGGCGTCCCCAGTGCTCGGTGCCGCCGCAGTTGCGCAGATTCAGGCGCAGCGAGGCCACGCCGAGGCGGAAGGCCTTGAGGCTTAGCCCCCAGACGTATTGCGAGTCCGAGTCGCCCTCAAGCCCATGCATGACCACCACCAGCGGCCCTCGCTCGGCGCCGGGCGGGCAGTGCAGCAAGCCCCGCAGGCGATCGCCGTCCGCCAGCGCGAACACGCGCTCCTCGGCCGCCGCTCGCCAGCCGTCGACGTCGCCGTACGGGCGCGGCAACAGCGTGCCGCCAATCGTCTGGGCGTGCGCGTGGGTGAAAAGAGGATGCGGACGGAAGCTCGTCGGGTTGAACGCCATGAGCGGCGCCTCCTTTACCCCCATGTTATCAAGATTCCCAATCATGCCATAGGCCCTCGGCGCACTGTCCCATCGCTAGTAGATCGGATTGAGCCGATAGTGGACAGGCGGCTCGACCGGCGCCGTGACGCTCGCGCATGGCGTTGCGCCGAGCGGAAAGTCGCCGTACGGCGCCCCCGTGGGGGCGGCCGGGAAGCCGAAGACGGCGCCGCCAAAGCCAATCAATTGCAGAACGTGACGTGGCGCGGGGGCCGGCGGCGTGATCGGCCCTGGGGCCGCGCAAGCGGCGAGTGAGACGAGAACCAGCGCATACGCCGATTGACGCAGACATGCACGAACCATGGCGAACCACCTCCCGAAGCGCCGCCCGGCCGTTCTTCGGCCGCGACGCCCTATTCCATTCCTACGATCTCAAGCGTGCGCGCCCCAACGGACGCCTGGCATGCCCGACGCAGGCCGTCTCGGGCGCCGCATGGGCTCGTTTCGGGCCCGCCGGGCTGTGCTAGGATGGGTCCATGAAGGCGATTCGCTACGAGGTCAACCTCGGCACGTACGTTCTCGGCAAGGCCGTCGGAAAACAGTTGCCCGGCCTGTATTACGGCCCGCTTTCGGGCCTGCGCTACGGCGAGCTCGACGCGCCGCAGCGGCGCGGCGAGGATTGGGCGATCGTCGAGGTGACGCACGCGGGCGTCTGCGGCAGCGACATGGCCGCGATTCTGTACAAGAGCAGCCCCGCGCTGACGCCGTTCACCTCCTTTCCGAGCGTGCTCGGCCACGAGGTCGTCGGCCGCGTCGCCGAGGTCGGCCACGACGTCCACGACTTTCGCCCCGGCGATCGCGTCGTCGTCGAGCCCTTTTTGACCTGTGCCAGCCGCGGCATGGCGGTGGCCTGCGAGGCATGCCGCGAAGGCCACTACTGCGTGTGCCACCACGTCGCCGAAGGGCCGATGGCGCCCGGATTGCTGATGGGCGCCTGCCGCGATCAAGGCGGCGCCTGGGCTGAACGCCTCAGCTGCCATCGCTCGCAACTCTTCAAGCTGCCCGACACCTTGAGCGATCGCCAAGGCGTGCTCGTCGAGCCGCTGAGCATCGGCGTGCATGCCGTGTTGAGGCGTGTTCCCGAGCCGGGCGCGAAAGTGCTCGTGATCGGCTCGGGCATGATGGCGTACGCGGCGATCGCCGCGCTGCGCTGGCTGGCCCCCGAGGCCCGAATCACGCAGATGACCCATTTGCCCTACCAGCGCGATGCCGGACTGGCTCTGGGCGCGCACGACAGCATCTGCGTCGGCGCGGGCGACGAGCCGGACGCGCGCGTCGTTGCCATCACGGGCGCCAAGCGCTACAAGCCGATTCTCGGCAGACAAGTGTTCACGGGCGGCTTCGATCAGATTTACGACTGCGTCGGCAGCGCCGAGAGCCTGCAAGACGCCTTCACCTACGCCAAGGCGCGCGCGACGATCGTGCTCGTCGGCGCGCCGGGTGAACTGGGCGGACTGGACTGGACCTTCGTCTGGGCGCGTGAGCTGACGCTCCTCGGCACGGTCGGCTACGGCGTCGAGTCCTGGCGCGGCGAGCGCATCCGCACCTTCGATTTGACGATGCGATTGCTTCAGGAGTCGCCGCTGCCGGTCGAGGCGCTCGTGACGCACGAGTTCCCGCTGTCGCGCTACGCCGAGGCGATCGAGGCGAACTTGGACCGCGCGCGCTCGCAGGCGCTCAAAACCGTCTTCACTCCCGGGAGGACCGTATGATCGAGACGCTGGAGACCCTGGGCATCCGTCCCGTCACCGATTTCACGGCCGCCGACGGCGTCGCTCCCGCCGGCGAGCGCCTGGAAGCCGTGCGCCAGGCCGCGACGCGCTATCGCGAGCGTTTCAGAGAAGACGGCTACGTGCAGGCCGTGCGCACCTGCGACCTCATCACGCTGCCGTACCCCACGCAGTACGCCTTCTGGCACGCCAATCAGCATCCCAGCCCGTACCTCATGTTCACCAACCGCATGCTGGTGGTGCGCTACGTGGATTGGACCGGCACGCGTCGGACGCTGCTCTTCAATCCCACGGACTACGTCCGCGCGGCCGAAGTGCCCTTCTACAAGCGTCTCGCCGAGCGTTACGGCAAGCTGCTCTCCGAGGTGGTGCTCACGAGCCGCCACGGCGACGTGCTCGGGCATTTGCAGCGACTGGGCATCGGGCTCGACGAGGTCGACTACCTCAGCTTCGATCACCTGCACACGCAGGACCTGCGCGGCTGGCTGGGTCCGCAGGGGGCCTTTCCGCGCGCCAAGCTGCTCGTCAACGAGGCCGAGTGGCGCATCTTCGAGCGCCTGCACCCCTTGCAGACGCCCTGGTAC
>DATNPP010000004.1:0-5307 GCA_036703175.1 Oscillatoriaceae cyanobacterium | reverse complement strand
CAACTGGAACGCGTCGAGCGTCAACTTCGCGACGACGTCGTCCACCGGGCACATCACGGGCTCGCCCGCGTACGGCGACAATCTCGCCGTCTGGCTCACCGAGAAGGGCTGGGTGATCGAGTACAACACCTCGACCGGCACCAAGAAGGCCTTCCAGATCAGCAGCACGGACAACTTCACGGGTTGCCAGCCGGCGATGTCGTTCGACTGCCGGCGCCTATACGTTTGCTCGCTGAACGGCAAGTTCTACGCCGTCGATCTCGCCACGGGCACGAACCTCTCGGGCACGCCGTACGCCATCGGCGGCACCAACGCGAGCGTGGCGGCGGCGCCGCCGCCGTTCATCGATCCGCTGGCGAGCCGGCCGGACGGTCAGCAAGAGACGGTATATGCCCTCACGCAGACGGGCACGCTCTACCGCTTCTCGGTGAACGATCCCTTCGGCGCGGTGCAGGGCGCGCCCAACGCCGGCACGGTCACGATGTCCCAGTCGTATGCCATTCCGCGCGACAACACGGCCCCGTACACGGAGTACTTCCGCGCCGGCCCGGTCGTCATCGACGGCAAGGCCGTGATCACGTCCTGGCGGTCGAATTCGACCAACTCGGCCTATGACAACGGCAACTGCATCTACTACGACACGGGCGTGCGGAGCTATAACCCCGGCAACACGACCGGCATGCTGCTCACCAAAACGACCGTCTCGGCGCCCGTGTGGGCGCCGCCGTCGGTCGAGTTCGACACCACTGGCGGGGCCGCCACACCCGTCTACGCCTTCTTTCCGACCGGCCACACGGCCACGATGGTGGATCTCGCCAGCACCAATTCCACACAGAGCTGCCCGCTGCTCGTGGACAACACGAGTCGCACCTCGGGCGCGATGTTCCCGCTGACCTACTCGCTCACGAAGAACACGGCGAGCATCTCCGCCACGTCGAGCGCCTGCCTCTCCGTCGCCGACAGCGCCGCCGAGACCGGATTGCCGAACGGCTGGAAGGATCTTTCCAACCTCGAAGGCTGCGCCGCATACAGCGGCGATGATCCCACGCCGATATACGGCTACGTCCAGTTCACCATCCAGCCCTCGGATCTCAGCAACGGCACGGGCGGCTACTACCCGATCGTGGCGAGCTCGGTGGATTTGCGATGCAGCAGCGGCTCCAACACGAAAGGCAATCTGAACACCGATCCGCTCGAGGTCTTCGAGGTCAGCAACAACCTGTCGACCGGCGGCGCCTGGACCAACACGACCGTCACGCCCGCCAATCGCCCGACGTTTCCGGACGGAAACGCCTTCAACCTCGCGAACTCGACCAATGAGAGCGCGTACGCGACTTTCTCGCTTCAAGGCAGCAGCTACAAGAAGAACTCGACCTATTCCTGGGCCGCCGATGCCCTGGTCAACGCCGTCGGCACCTATTCGTTCGGCCTGGTGCACCCCGAGTTGCCGTACGTGAACACCTCGGCCAAAAAGGGGCAGCCGTTCAAGGACAGCGCGCCGTATTTCAACGCCGGCACCAGCCCGACGCTGACGCTGTACCTCTCGAGCAAGAGCCTCTCGACGCCGACGATGACCACGCCGCTCACGATCGACAGTCTGAACAAGCGCGTCTACGCCGTGAACACCAACACCCTGTACCTGCTGAGCTACGCCAGCGCCACGTACGACTCGGCGAGCGATCCGTTCGTGGCCGCCTCGCTGAGCGAGCGCCTCGCGAGCTTCAGCAGCGTGTTCGGCACCTACTTCTGTATGACGTCGCTGGGGCAAAACTCGAGCGCGGGGCCGGTCTCGGGAAGCACCTACGTGGCGAACCTCTGCGCGCCGATGCTTTCCACCAACGGCGACATCTACGTGCTCGACAACCATCCGACCTACAACCACGTGACGTTGAACCGCTTCACGCCGCCGGCGTCGTCCGGCAGCGCGCCGGCCCTGGCGGCCTCGATCGATCTCACGTCGACGGCAGCGGACGCGATGGCGCCCGCCGCGATGATGGTCATCAACGACACCGGGAAGTACCTCTACGCGGGCACGTACGATACCGCCGCCGGGAACAACACAGGTCGGGCCTGGATTCTGACGCAGCTGTAAGATGCGCGGCCCCTTGCTCGTCTTTCTGCTCCTGGCCGGCTGTGCCGGCCAGGAGCAGGCCCTACCCTCGCTTGCCAAGCTGACGCTGCCGAGGGTGCCCGCCCTTTCGGCGACGTCCGGCGCTCCCCCGGTCAGCGTGACCGGGGTGACGGGAAACGAGCCGACCCCACGCCCTCCCTCCGGTGGAGGCGGCAGCGGTGGCGGTGGCAGCGCTCCGGACGCCCCGGCCGTTCAGTTCACCGTCCTCGACACGGCCGACCTTCCCGTGGCCAGTGCCACCGTCATGCTTCCCGACGGCCGCACGGCCGTCAGCGATGCGTCGGGAGCAGCCCGGCTTGCGGGCACATTCGCCAGCGGAACGGTCGTCGTGAGCGCGCCGGGGTATGCCACGTCGATCGTCGCGGGGCTCGGCGCCGGGGCTACCTTGCATTTGCGCCCCTCGGGCGCCGTCGCCGGCAGCTTCGCACCGCAGACGACCACGCTGAGGGGACACGTCACGTGGCCGAGCGGCGATCACCAGGGAGGCGTCGCCTATTACGAGGACGATCTCGACTCGCAAGCGGCCCCGGCGACCGTCGCGACGGACGGCAGCTTCGCGATCGCCGTGAAACCCACCCAGCCCGGCACGCCCCATGGGGTCGTGCTGGTGCTCGCGAGCGACAGCGCCGACCAGACGCTCATGGGAATCTCGGAGGAGGTTTCCACCGCCTCGCCCACGCTCGCACCCATCGCCCTGGCCGTTGCGGATCGGAATTTGAACTACAGCGTGTCCGGCATTCCCGCCGGCCTGAATCGCGTCTCGAGCCAGCTCGAGATTCTCGAATCCGGCGCACCGCCGATGGTCATCGACGGCCATGCCACGGCGGCCGGCGGCTTCTCGATACCGGTCGCCGGCGCACTGCCGGGCACATTGCGCGTGACGGTGAGCGCGCAGGACGAGCCGGACAACCTCGAAAGTACCCTGAGCATGCCGGTTTCCGAGAACGAAGCCTCGGGCACCTTCTTGCCGCTGCCGACGTTCGGCTACGACACCTCTACGAACCAGTTGCGTTGGAGCGGCGTGCCCGGCGCCAGCGCTTATTACGCCTCGGCCGGGCCCGCCAACCATTCGAATCCCGCCTGGGAAGCCTGGGCCGAGAGTTCCGCGCCGCTCACGTTGCCCACCGCCGATTGGTTGAGCGCGGGGCAAGGGCGGATCACGCTCGAGGCAATCGACGCACCGGGACTCGGAGCGCGTCAGGTCGCCTCACTCGCTCGCCAGTTGCGGGTCGAGCCCTGGCAAGAGCAACCCGCCTACCGCGTTTCGCGCCGTCGTCTGTGGCTGTAGAGCCTCGACGCAGGCGCGGGGGAGCAGGCAAGCATCCTCCGGGTGGCTCGTTTGCCCGGCGAGCATGCAGGGTATGGTGAATAAAGCCCATCTCGTTGCCGCATTCCAAGGAGGCTCGCTTGCGAAAACTCGCGCAGGGGTTGTTCGCACTGGCATTTTTGCTCGCCGGATGCCAGAACGTGCCCGTCAATCCGCTCGCGAAGAGCCAGTTCGCGCTCGACGTCACGCCCGTGGCGCTCAGCGAGCCGCACGTGATCGATTGGGAGACCCAGCGGATTTCGAGCGCCGAACTGACGCGGCAGCGCCAGGCCTACTTCGCCCAGATGCCGCAGAGCCAGCCGACTGCGGAGCGCCAGGTGCTCGCGTATCCCAGCCAGTCCACGGCCTGGTCGGGAGGCATCCCGCTCACGACATACGGCTGCGCCGCGACGGACTACGTGCCGAACGGCGCCGCCGTCTGTTATGCCGGCCAGGGCACGGCGCAGGCCAACAAGGTCTTCTTTCTGACCCACCAGGGCCACATCATCCGCGTGGACAAAACCGCGCCGACCTCGACGAGCGGCAGCACCAAGTACGTCGCGAGAGCGCTGGGCCACACCTTCTCCAAGACCTCCATTCTGCTGAGCTCCTATGGCTCGCGCGTGTACCTGATTGCGGACGACGGCACCTTCTTCATTCTCAACGGCCTCACGCTGGCGACCATCTATCAAACGACCCTGGGCGGCGGTTACGGCTCGGCGCCCTGCATCGATCCGTTCGGCAGCAACACGAACGACACCCACGACGAGGTCTACGTGCCGTCCAACGACGGCAACGTGACCATGTTCAACGTCACCGCCGATTCGACCACCACGAACGTGGGCGGCCCCACGGTCATTCCGGTGGCGACCGGCGTCACCCCGCTGGTCGGACTCTACAAGATTGCCGCGCCGGCGATCGTGCTCAACGGCGTGATCTTCGTCGGCGACGAGTCCGGCAACTTCAACGTCGTCGACACCCACGATTCGACCAACGACGCGACTTACGGCCTGGGCCATCCGATCGATTCCGCACCGGCCCTCGAGCTTCAAGACGGCAGCTACACCAGCCTGACCGACGAGTTCGGCAATCCCGTCAATCCGCCGAACGGCACGCCCGTCTTCGCCTTCGTCAACGCGGGCTCGACCTGCAACTGGATCAACCTCGAGGACACCTCGATCACCAACTCGCAGCCGCTGTTCCTCAACGACAACGACAACCGCAATTTCGGCTACTTGCTGGACTACAACTACGGCAAGTCGGTCACGACCGAGTACCTGGCGGCGAAAGACGGCGCCACGATCAACACCGAAGTCCCGAATTACAATCTGCCCGGCACGAGCCCCGGCTCGATCGATGACAACAGCTATCTGATGCCGGCCGATACGGATGTGCACGCCTCGGGCAGCACGCCGCAGGGCGGCCCCGTGGTCTCCTACATGCGCTGGGTCGGGCCGACCTCGCCCTCGGCCGGCGGCTTGATCCTCTCCGCCACGCTCTTTCTGACGCCGGCTCAAAACGACACCTGCCTGGTGCCGACGGTCTTCGGCACCTCGTCTTACTACAACAGTTTGCCCACGAGCGGCTACTGGGCGAGCAACGTGCTCACGAATCTCGATCGTCCGGCCATCGGCGTCGCGCCGGTGGGCATCTTCAACGGCAAGGCCAACAAGAGCGGCGCGGTCAACTACAAGGCCGGCAGGCAGAACCAATGGGACGTGAGCGCCGCGTTCTCGACGGTGCCCACCGATTACTCCTACGCGCTGGCGCTCAAGTATACCGACGGCGCGAACAAGGTCTATTATCCCAACGGTCCGATCACGCCCCCCAGTGGCGGCGGCGGCGGTTGGGGCTGGGGCTGGTGGGGCAA
>DATNPP010000729.1:0-1526 GCA_036703175.1 Oscillatoriaceae cyanobacterium | reverse complement strand
GCTCGCCGACCACGGGTGAAGTGAAGGTGATCGTGAAATGAGCAACCGCATCGTCTTTTTGCGCTGGCTCGCGGTCATCCTGGCGATGGTCCTCGTCACCGCGTGCATGCAGAACTTCTTCGACGCCCGCGAGGGCAAGGTGGCCATCAGCGTGATGTGGCCGCGTTCCGGCTACCACGTGCAGGAGATTCCTGAAGGCAGCGTGAACGTCAAGGTTGCGATCTCGGGCGACGGGCTCGACAACGCGCCGATCACGACCAATATCACCCCCAACGGCGCCGACACCTCGACGGACTACATGGAAGTGCCCATCGGTCCGAAAGTCGTGCAAGCGTTCGCCTATGATCTCAACGGGCGTCAGACGGCCGCCGGGCAGGCGATCATCGACGTGCGCCCCAACGCGCTCACCGAGGCCGACGTGACCCTCACGCCCACCTCCTCGGATGCCACGGGCACCCCGGGCGCCAGCGGCACCGCGTCGCCCACGCCATCGCCGGATTTGGTCGTCCAAACGGTGGCCGGCAACGGCCTCGTCGGCGCGCAAGACGGCGCCGACCCGCTCGCGGCGCGCTTCAAGTATCCCGAGTCGCTCGCGCTGGACGACGCGCATCATGCGCTCTACATTGCCGACACGGCCTATCAGTTGATCCGCCGCTACGATCTGATCACGGGTGCCGTGACCACCCTCGCCGGCGAGGCGCCGAGCAGCGACACGACACCGTCGCCGTCTGCCGCGCCGGCCCTGTTGGGCTCCTCGATCGGAACGCCTGCGGGCCTCGCGCTCGCCAAGGACGGCACGCTTTACTTCTGCGATCGTGACAACGACGTAATTCGCAAGCTCGGCGCCAACGGCGGCACCGTGGTCGTCGCGGGCTCGGGCAAGGCCGGCGATACCGACGGCCCGGCGGGCCTCGCGGCGTTCGACGCGCCCAGCGGGATCGCGGTCGCCCAGGACGGCACGCTCTACGTCTCCGACACGCTCAACCAGAAAATCCGCCGCATCACCCCCGACGGGGTCGTGACGACCTTCGCCGGCACCGGCACGGCGGGCTCGGACGGCGACGGCGCTCAGGCGACCGACGCGAAGCTCAACTTCCCGGGCGCGCTCGCCGTCGGACCGCTGGGCGACTACCTCTACGTCGCGGACATGCGCCAGCCGCGCATTCGCCGCATCAACCTGCAAACCGGCATCATCGAGACCGTCGCCGGCAACGGCCAGCTGACGGCCGAAGGCGAGGGCGGTCCCGCCCTGCAAGCCTCGCTCACGCTGCCGACCGCGCTCGCGTTCACGCCGGACGGCCAGCTGGTGATCGCTGAGGGCTGGGTGGTCAACCTCGGCTCGGATACCGTTCAGGGCGTGACGAGCCGCATCCTCGAGGTCACCAAGGACGGCAACCTGGTGCGAATCGCCGGCCAACACCTCTGGGCGGACGGCTTCGGCGGCGACGGCGGTGATGCGCTGCTCGCCTCCTTCGACAATCCCGCGGGTCTCGCGATCGACAGCAACGGCCAGATCTACGTGGCGG
>DATNPP010000727.1:0-1612 GCA_036703175.1 Oscillatoriaceae cyanobacterium | reverse complement strand
CCTCGGTGGGGGGGAGGGACGCCGAAGCCCTGTTCAGGGGCTGAGGCTGGGTGGGGGAGACTCCCGGCGGTCCGCTAAGAGACTCCCCCACCCCGTTGGCTCCCCAGGACGGGTAGCCAACAACCCACCCCCACCCCAGGGGGAGGGGACGCCTGGGGCCCTTGTGCCGTTCGTGGGCAGCGCTACCGGGTTGCGTCGTCGACCAGATCGGTCATCTTGCGCACTTCCAGCCGCGTGCCTTGCGGCAGCGCCTTCTCGATCGGCGCCTCGAGCTTGCTCGCGTCGCCCATCACGACGATCGAGGCCCCCGAGAGCGTCGCGAGCTTGGCCCCCACCGCCTGAACGTCCGCCGGCGTCACCTGCGCGAGCAGTTTCGGCCGCGTAAACGGCGTGTCCGCCGGCAATCCCTGGCCTACGGCGTCCGCCACGGCCGCCATCTGCTCGGCCGGCGTTTCCATCGCCTGGGCTTGCTGCTTGAGCAACAAATCCTTCGCCTCGGCCACCTCGGCCGGCGCCAGGCCGTCCTTGGCATCTTCGAAGATCTCGTAGAAGCCGGAAAGCAGCTTGGGCGTCTGCGTGAGGCCGCCGTACGAATAAACGTACCAGCCCGGCCATTCCATGCGCCGAAAGCCGCTGCCCGCGTAGTACGTCAGTCCGCGCTCGACGCGCAAGGTCTTGCCGAGCCGCGCATCGAGCCCGTCGCCCATGCCGGCAAAGAAGACCTCGGCCGCCGCCGCCTCGCGCGAGGTGAGATCCACGTCCAGCGGGCCGAGCAGGTACACCTGCGCGTTCGTCGCACCCGGCTTGTCGATCAGCACCGCCGCACGATCGGAAGGCGTCGGCGGCTCGGCGGTGCGGGTGGGCGAGAACGGGCCGAGCCAGCCGGCCAAAGTCGGGGCGATCGCCGCGGCCAGCTTCGACGCCGGATCGGGACCCACCGCGCTCAGAAACGCGCCCGGGTGCGCGAATTCACGATTCAAATAGCCCTTCAGATCCGCCGCCGTCACCCCCTCGAGGGTCGAGGTCCAGCCCTGCGCCAGGCGCATCTCAGGCGCGAAGCCCCACAGGCGCTGCTTGTTGTAGAGAAACGTCACCGCGCTCATGTTGTCGTTCAGCGCCCGGCGCTGATTCACCGCCTCGTCGTGCACCTGCTTGAACGTCGTCGCATCCGATCGCGGATGCGCCGCCGTATCGCGCACGAGGCGCGTCGCCCAGACGAGCTCGTCGGGCCGGCACTTCACATGGGCGGTCAGAAAGCGGTTGTCCGCCTCCCAATCGATCGCGACGTTCCGCAAAAAGAGCTCGTGCCGAAAGCGCGCATAAGGCACCTCCGCCGGTCCCTTGTCGAGCAGCAGCGCGGCGAGCATCGACATGCCCGCGAGCTCCTTGGGCACGAAACGCTCGCCTGCCTCGAGATGCAAGTCGACCCACACGCGCGGCAAACGGCCGTCTTGCTCGGCATAGAGCCGCGCGTCCGAGCCCGGCAGCGTCGCGACCTGAAACGGCACGGTCGGCTGCGCCATGGCCGGGGCCGCCAGGCTCGCCAGGCAGCAGAGGGTGAGGAACTTCTTCATGGGGCTCTCCTAGGGCGTGTAGGCGGTGACGCGGTTTT
>DATNPP010000726.1:0-3639 GCA_036703175.1 Oscillatoriaceae cyanobacterium | reverse complement strand
GCAGATCGTCGTGCCCGCGGCGGCCCAGAGCCCGCAAGCGGCGCAGCAGCTTCAGAGCGCGGTCGATCGCATGGGGTCGCAGGCCCTCGTGCAGAACCTCGACGCCAACAACAAGCCGCCGCAAGCGCAAGGCGGCGGAATTTTCGGCGGGGTGACGAGCGCGGTCAACGGCGTCGAGGCCGCGGTGTCGGGGCAACCCGCGCCGGGCACCCCCCAGGCGAACGCTGCCAACTCGATCCAGGGCTTCCAGAACACGATGGTCGGCCTCGCGCGCGCGGGCATTCCGCCGGCGATGGTGCAGAGCGCGATGGGAAGCGCGACGACGGGGGCGGCCGAGACGCTGCTGAACCGCGGCGTCAACATGACGCAGGTGAAGCAGAACCCGGCCTACGGCCAGGTGCTCGCGAGCGTGCAGAACGATCCGCAGTTCGCCGGTCGCGTGCAGAGCCAGGTGCAGAGCTGGGCCAAGACCTCGATCGAGCAGCACCTGCAGGGCAAGGAGAAGCAATCCGGCGTTGACGACGCGGAGAACGAGCTCAAGGGCGATATGATCGGCATCGCCAAGAGCACGGGGCTCGCCGGCCCGGCCATGACGAACGGCATCAAGGGCGCCCTGGCCGACAAGGGCGTGCAGAGCGACATCAAGGACACGGCCAACAAGGGCAAGAGCTTCTGGGACAGCATCGGCGACGTGGTCGGTGGCCTGGTGAGCGACGCGACCCACATCGCGGGCGACGTGGCGGGCGCCGTGGGCAACGTGGCGACGGGCCATCTCGGCAGCGCCTTCGACGACATCGGCAAGGCCGGCGGCGACACGCTGGCCCTGGGCGGCGATTCTCTCGGCGCCGCCGCGAAGCTCGCGGGCGCGGCGGGCAGCCTCGGCCTGCGCGGCCTCGGCGGGCTGGCCGGCGGGGCGCGCGACGCCGTCGGCGCCCATGGGGTTGCGAACACCGTCCGCTCCGACGCCACGGCGGTCGCCAAGCTCGATCAAAGCTCGATGGACGGGCTCGGCCAGATCGCCCAGAGCACGGGCCACAAGATGGGCGCCGACTTTTCCGGCGCAGTGGGCGCCGCGATGAACGGCCACATCGGCACCGCTTTCACGGATGCGGCGCACTTCGCGGGCGACGGCATCGACGGCGTCGGTCAGGGCGCGAACGCGGTGGTCCACGACGCCGGCAAGGCCTTCGCGCTGCAGGCGCGCTTCGCCGGACAGGCGGGCGCGGGCTTGTTGGGAGCGGTCGGCGCGAACGGCGCCGCCAGAATGTTCCAGAACGGCGCCAACGCGGTGGGCAAGTTCGGGCAAGGCGTCTTCAACGGCGTGGGCGACAGCGTCCAGGGCCTGACGAGCTCGGCGTCGATGATGATCGAGCACCCGCTTCAGACCGGCAAGGGCCTCGCGTACGTCGTGACCCATCCCAGCGCCCTCAAGGCCGTTTGGGACCAGGCCAAGCAGGGCGGCATCTCGCACGCGATCGGGGAGATCGGCGGCAACCTCGCGGCCGCCATTCTGACCGGCGGTTCCGGCCTGACGACCGATATCGTCTCCGGCGGTCTGCGCGCGGCCACGGGCGCCGCCGTGAAGTTCGCGGCTCAGGACGGCGCCGAGGGCGCGGCCGAAGGTGGCGCCGAGGCCGCGCTCGAAGGGGGCGCCGAGAGTGCCGCCGAGGCCGGCGGCAAGAGCGCGGCGACGATCGCGGGGCGCAATGCCGAGGACGTCGTGACCAAGGGAACCTTTGCGGCCAGGGGCCTGGAAAAGGCCCTGGGCGCGGCGCACTTCGTCGCCGACGTGACGGGCGGTTCGAGCGCCCTCACGGAAGGCCTCAGCGCCGCGAAGACGATCGTCGGCGGCTTGCGCTCGGGCGCCGAAGACGCGGGCAAGGGCATCATCGGCGGCGGTGCCAAGGAAGCGGCCGAAGCGGGGGCCGGCTCGGCCGCCAAGGAGGGCGCCGAGGCCGGGGCGGAGACCGGCGCCAAAACGGGCGTCCGCGCGGCCTCGAAGGGGGCCCGCAACGCCATCCACCAGGCGCTCGCCAATCACAAGCAGAATAACCTCACCGGCGAGGCCGAGGGGGCGTCTTCGCTGCTGCCCAAGGCATTGAGAAAGAGCGGCTCGGACGCCGGGGAGAAGCCGAGCCCGGTCGCCGCGGCGAAGGCACGCCTCAAGAACGTCACGAAAGCGAAAGACGGCGTCAAGGGCGCCGCCAAGGACGAGAAGAACTCCTGGCAAGCGGCCCAGGGCATGGCCGGTATCGCTCGGAACTACTGGAAGGCGGGCAAGCACGAGCAGGCCGTCGAGAGCCTGATCTACGCCGGCAAGGGCGTCCTCGGCACCCGTGCGGCCCGCATCGCCATGACCAGCGCGCTGCTCGGATTGCGTTTCACCAACGCGCCGGACAGCGAAGTGCTGGGCGGCGGCGCGGAAAATGCGCTCGACAAGGCGTTCGGCAAGAGCGAGGTCGTCGAGACGGTCAACAAGAACGGGCTCACGAAGCAGACGATCGCGCAGGATCAGAACGACCAGAACGACCCCGGCGCGGATCAGAGCATCCTGCAGTCCGTGTTCTAAGGCGCGCGGCGAAGCGCCTCGAAAGACTCCCGGACGACCTGCTCGAGCGAGGCGACGGGGCCGCTTTGCGCTTCGAGCGCCTCGGCGGCCCAGGCCGGTAAATGGGGCGTGTGCGTCGGATGCAATCGGACGAAGTGCTCGATGATCTGCCGATAGCCGAGCTCGTAGGGAATCAGCACGGCCTCGTCCATCATGAGCGCGAACGCGTTCAGCAGCGCCGTGCCGCCGAGAATGGCGCGCCAGGCCTCGTCCGGATCGGGCGAGCGCAGCCGCGCGCCGTCCGGCAGCGCCTCGCCCAGATGCAAAAGCGCGGCGCTCGCGTAACCCTCGAGTGCGCCGATGATCAGGTCTGCGACTGAAAACTCGAGCGGCGATCCGGCTGCGGGAACGGGGGGCGCGGTGGGCGCGCGCGGGACGGGCGAAGTATCGTTCGGAAAGAGCAGGCTGCCGCTGCGCTTGCTCGGCAAGCCGAGGCCGGGCAAGGGGCTGCTGGCCGAAGTCGCCCCACGCGGCGCGCTGGGGGGCTCGAACGCGCCGCGCGCCGCGCTCGTATCGCCACCCGGCAACACGAGGACGATTTCGGGGTAGGACTGCGCGAAGCGCGCGTTTAAGGCTGCGAGCCGCGCACGGAAGGGCACCAGGGCGTCGGCCGTCATGACAGGCAAGAACTGGTGGAGCAGGGCCGCCAGCGCGATGAGCGCGGCGCCGGCCTCATGGCCGTTCGGGCGCGCGGGCTTGCGCCCGTCCGGCATCGCCTCGCCCAAATGCAATTCGGCGGCTCCGGCGAAGCCGTCGAGTTGGCTCACCAGCAACTCGGCGACGGTGAAATCCTCGGCGTAGGTCTCCATGGCGCGGTCTCCTCCGGCGTTCCAGAGTTCTATACCCGGCGGGCTAGAGGCCGACGACGATCCCGTCGACGGCGCGATCGCCCTCGGCATCCGGCGGCGTGACGACGAACGCCACGTTCGCGGCCGGATAGAGCCAGCCCTCGCCGGCGCCCCAGTGCAGCGTGACGGGCGCGGGGCCGTACTTGCGCACCACGCGCTCGGCGTTGTCGAGCAGCCGCACCA
>DATNPP010000725.1:0-2310 GCA_036703175.1 Oscillatoriaceae cyanobacterium | reverse complement strand
CGCCGATGGAGGAGCTCGCCGAGCTCAAGACGAGCGAGTTCATTCCTGCGCGCGCGGCGCTCGCGATCACCTTCGCGAGCGATCGCGGCACCGAGGTCGAGACCTGGAGCACCGAGGCGAGCGACGTGGAGCATGTGCGTCACCTCATGGAAATCAGCCGATTGATGGGGCGCATGGTCGGCTTGCCGCTATCCCAGGCAACGGCCGGCGTCTGACGGAGCAACCTCGTGCACGTTCTCGACTTTCTGCGCTCAGCGGTCCAAAAGGGCGCCTCCGACATCCACATCAAGTCCAACAATCCCCCGATGGTGCGCATCGACGGGCGCATCGTGCCGACCGAGCACAAGATCCTCAGCCCGGACGAGGCCAAGCAATCGCTCTTCGCGATCATGACCGCCGAGCAGCGCGCCCAGTTCGAGAAGTCGCGCGAGCTGGACCTCTCGCTCGCGATCGACGGCCTGGCGCGCTTCCGCATGAACGTCTACTCCGAGCAGGGCAGCATCGGCGCGGCGCTGCGCGTCATTCCGCTCGATCCGATTCCGATGGACGAGCTGGGCTTGCCGCCGGTGCTCAAGAAGCTGGCGCTCGAGCGTCAGGGCCTTTGCCTGGTGACCGGGCCGACCGGCTCGGGCAAATCGACCACGCTCGCCGCGATGATGGACTTCATCAACACGACGAAAGACGTCCACATCGTCACGATCGAGGACCCGATCGAGTTCGTCTACACCAACAAGAAGTCGATCATCACGCAGCGCGAGCTGGGCACGGACACGAAGGACTTTCCCACGGCGCTCAAGTACGCCCTGCGCCAGGATCCCGACGTGATCCTGATCGGTGAGATGCGCGACCAGGAGACGATTCTCTCCGCCATGAAGGCCGCCGAGACGGGCCACCTGGTGCTCTCCACGCTGCACACCACCGACGCCGTGCAGACCATCAACCGCATTCTCAACACCTTCCCGCCCCACGAGCGCGAGGCGCTGCGCCATGAGCTGGCCGTCGTGCTCAAGGGCTGCATCGCGCAGCGCTTGATCGCCCGCTCGGATGGCCCGGGCCGCGTGGCGGCGCACGAGATCATGGTCGGCACGCCGACGATCAGCGACCTGATTCAGAAGAACGAGATCGGCGCCTGCTACGACATCATCGCGCAGGGCCAGATGGACGGCATGCAGTCGATGAACATGGCGATCTTCAACTACTATCAAGACGAGGTGATCACGCTGGACGACGCCCTGAGTTACTCGGACAATCCGAACGAGCTGCAGCGCATGATGCGCGGCGCCTTCCACGGCTCGGGCCTCGGCAATTGATGGCCGAGGTCTTCGACGAGCAGCTCTCGCTGCGCCGGCTCTCCGTCGCGCTCAAGCGCGAGGACTGGCGCATGTTCGAGCAGGGGCTCGATCGCTTGCTCGAAGAGATCGGCGCCCGCGCGCCTTTTTCGCGCCATCTAGAATGGCAACAGCTCTTCAAGCACGCCGAGGACGTCGCGTTGCCCGAGGAACTGCGTGAGCGCCTGCAGGAAGCCGCGGCCGGCGTGCTCTCGCTCGAGGTGCGCATCGGTGAGGCCGCGGAGGGTGAGGAATCCACGCGCGAGGCGATCGCCCTCGTGGCCGTCTGGCAATCGAGCCTGCGCGACGCGGCCGTGCGCGCGGAGCTCGCGACCTGGCTCTCGCGCGGCCGCAGCCGCGCCTCTGCGCTGCTCACGCGCTGGCTCGAAGAAGGCCGCACGCTCGAGGCGATCGCCAACCGCGCGAACGGCGTGCTCGCGGCGAACGCGCTGGATCTGCCGCTCGACGAGCCGGCCTGGATCGACGTCTTTTTCGCCGGGCTGCGCCAGGCGCTCTCCGCGCGGCCGGCCACGATTTCGCCGCGTCTGGCCGAGTTGATCGCCGAGCGCGCTTTGCGCTGGATCGTGGCGGAGCCGGGCACGCTGCCGGAAGCCTCGACCGCGGCCATTCGCCTGGCCGGCTCGCTCGACGCGCACTATTGCCACGCCTGCGCCGGCACGACGCCCGGCCAGGGCGCGCTCGCGCTGCCTTGCGCGCGCTGCGGCGCGCCCTGCTGGCCGCTGGTGGTGCCGCTCGGCAACGCCCAGTTTCTGCCGCCTCCCGTCCGGAACGACTGGGCGCGCGCGGCCGAGTGCCTGCGCGTGTCGGACACCTGGGTGCTGCTCGATCCGCCGGCGCCGGAAGAAGATGGCCTCGTGCCCTGGCTGTTGACCCACCTCAGCGCCGAGAAGCGCGTGCTGATCATCGCCCAGGAGGAGAGCACGCTCAAGGCGTGGCAGGCCCATCTGGGCGCGCACGAGCT
>DATNPP010000724.1:0-4689 GCA_036703175.1 Oscillatoriaceae cyanobacterium | reverse complement strand
TGTTATGATACCCACCGCTCGTTCCAGGCCCGCCCTCCCTTGATTTCGGAGCTTCACGATGCTTCGCCGCCCGTCGTTGATTCTGGCCCTGCTCACGCTGCCCGTGCTCGTCGGCATGGGGCAACCGGCCGTGCCCTTGGGCCAAACGCCCCGTGCGCAAGCCGCCACGGCTCCGCGCGAGCAGTTGCAGAGCCAGCTCACGATGCTCGTGTCCCTGCTCGATCGCTACAGCACGCTCAAGGCGGGCCACGCCGGCGCGGATGCCTGGAACGGCCTCGCGATGGAGTTCGACGCGCTCGCGCAGCAAGCCCAGGGCACGCACACGGGGCGTCGCGCGGCGCTGATGGCGGCGGATTGCCTCGGGAATGCCGGCGACACGGCGAACGCCGTGAGCCGCTTCGCCGCCGTCAAGGACCAGTTGCCGCTCGTGGCGGACTGGGCGCTCTGGCGCATGGCCGAGCTGGATCCGGCGCACGCGCACGACGATCTCGCAGCCCTCGTCGCGCAGTATCCGGACTCGCCCCTGCTCATCTCGGCGCGGCTGGCCTTGGCCGAGCAGAGCAGCGATCCGGCCGCGCGGGCCAAGGCGTTGCAGACGATCGTCGCGGACGGCAGCACGCAGCCGGCGGCCGAGCGGGCCCTCTATCTGCTCGCGAAGCAACCGGGTTCGGGACAGGTGCGCTATCTGCTGCAGTACTGGAACACCTATCCCGACGGCCAGTACCTCGACGAGCTCGTGCCGCTGCTCGCCAAGCACACCGGCTTGAGCGCGGACACGAACTACCGGCTCGGCAGCTACTTCTACTTCAAGAGCGATTACGGGCCGGCCATTCGCTTCTTCGACCTCGTGCGCTCGCCGATGGCGCTCTACCGCATGGGGCGCTGCTACTGGGGGCTGGACCAGCTCGATCAGGCCGTCTCGACGCTCAAGGGCGTGGCGGCGTCGGATCATGCGCTGGCGGGTGCCTGTCAGCTGACGATTGGCCAGGTCGAGCAGCAGCGCCATCGCACGGCGCAGGCGATCGCCGCCTACCGGGCGTCTGCGGCGGACGGCGGCGAGTCCGGCGTGACGGCGCGATTGAAGCTCGCGAAGCTCTACCGCGACGCCCATCAAGATGCGCTCGCGCAACATGAGGAGCAGATCATCATCAGCCAGGCCCCCTGGAGCGACGAGGCCGTGCAGATCCTCTGGTCGCGTTTCTGGACGGACTACGTGCACCGCAGCTACGGTGACGCGATCGCCGCCGGCAAGAGCCTGGCGGCGCATCATCCGACGCAGCCGGAAGGCATGGCCGCGGAGTACTGGATCGGGCGCATCGACGAGCACCTCGGCGATCGCACCTCGGCGCTCGCGCGCTATCGGCTGCTGGTCGGCCGATCGCCCTCGACCTACTACGGCTGGCGTGCGCGCTGGCGCATCGACGCGCTGACGGGCCGCGCGCAGGATCCCTGGTTCACGACCGATCCCGGGCGCCAGGTCACGGAGCGTCCGATCCGCTGGGCGGATCTGCTGGATGCCAAGGAGCGCGCGTTGCTCGCCGGCACTCCCGGCACGCCGCTGCCGAAAGAGATGCTCGATTGGCCCGCGAGCGTGCGCGAGCTGATCTTCTTGCGCCAGTTCGACGTCGCCGAGCAGTACGCCGCGCGGAGCACCTCGCCGAACCTCAAGGCCTGGGTGGCCTATTTGCAGATGCACTACCGCGAGGCGATCCACGACGAGCGCGGCGAGCCCTGGCTGAATTACCCGCTGGGCTTCGCGCCGCTGCTGGTGTCGGCCGCGCACCGCCAGGGCGTCGACCCGCTGCTGCTCGCCGCGTTGGTGCGCGAGGAGTCGCGCTTCGATCCGTCGGTGAAGAGCTGGGTGGGCGCGATCGGCTTGGCCCAGCTGATGCCCGACACCGCGAGCTGGGTCTCCAAGCAGGTGCCCGGCACGGTCGGCAAGCCGCTCTCGGATCCGGCCGTCAATCTGCAGCTGGGCGCCTGGTACCTGGCGCACACGCACAAGGTCTTCGACGGCGGCTCGATGTACGCGGTGGCGGCCTACAACGGCGGCCCCGGCGCGGTGGCGCGCTGGAAGCGCAGTTTCGGCGGCGATCCCGACGAGTTCGTCGAGCAGATTCCCTACGACGAGACGCGGGATTACGTCCGCAAAGTCTTCACGAGCTACTGGAACTACTGCAAGCTTTACAGCGCGGGCAACGGCGGCTCCGCAGGCTGAACGGCGGGCAAGTTTTTTCGTTTACAATCGATAACTTCCGTAGGGGATCGGACCCCCGGGATCCGTCTTGGCCGAAACGCCCATGGGAGTTGGCGCTTAGGCCCTGGCGAGCAGCCCGTCCGGTGGCGACACTGGTAGTACGCGACGCGTCGTGGTCCGAATCGCTGCAAGGGAGTCACTCGACATGGAAGCACGCCTCAAAGGTTCAACGGGTTCGCGCATCGTCGCGTGGGGGGAAACCGCCATTCGCGTCGAGCCGCTCGCCGAGTTGATCGAGAAGGGTCTGCGGCAGCCGGAGCTTTTGCACTCCGACCAGTTCCGCCGGCGCTTCGACCGTGCCGTGCGCCGCATGCTCGCCGAGCCCGGCACGAGCAAGGGCGCCGTGATGGATCAGGTCGATTCGGCCCTCTCCCGCGCGCCGCACGATCTTTGCGAGGCGGTCAAGGCGATGCTGGCAGCGAGCCTCACGCCTTCCAGCCCGCGTGCCGACGGCTTGCTGCCGCTCGTAAGCCGCCTGGCCGGCGCCGAAGAGGCCCGCGAGGTCGCGGCGATTCTGATGAACCATTTGCGCGCCCGCTACGGCGAGGACGTGGCGGCCCAGCTCTGGCTGCTCGCGCCGAAGCCCGAGCTGTGCGCGTCGCTCGAAGGCTCGGCTGCGGGCGAGCCGCTGATGATTCACTGGACGGACGGCGATCGCGAGCTCGCGCGCCTGGCGCTCAAGGGCCTCAACGCGGTGCAGACCGACGAGATCGAGGAGCTGGCGCCCTGGCTGCAGCCGGTCTTCAAGCGCCTCGTCCACAGCGCCGCCGAGCGCGAGGCCGCCAAGACCGCGCGCCGCGAGGGGCACCTCTGGCAGCTGCGCGCCGAGCTGTCGCAGATCGCGCAGACGCCGCAATCCGAGGACGCCTATTTGCGCCAGGTGGTCGGCCGCGTGCACAAGCGCTTCGACGCCGTGCAAGTGGTCTACTGGGGCTACGACCCCGCCGACGACAGCATGGCGCCCAAGCACCATTCGCGTCCGAACCGTCCCGAGCTCGACGTGCCGATCAGCCTGGGCTTTTTCCAGGAGGCGATCGCCAATCGCCAGGTGAAGACCGCGGCGCGCAAGGGCGCGGACGGCCAGCTGCGCTTGTTCCTGCTGGGGCCGATCTTCAACGGCGAGACGCTCGAGGGCGTGATGCAGGTGATTTTGCCGACGCGCTTCATCGGCTGCGAGGCCGAAGAGGAGCTCGAGGTCGTCGACGATCTGGTCGCCCAGGGCCTCAAGACGGTGCGCTTCTACGAGCAGCTCTCGTTCCACGCGAGCCACGATCCGCTCACGGGCCTGGCGAACCGCCGCACGTTCGAGCAGTTCATCGATCGCGAGTTCAAGCTCGCCGAGCGCCATTCCACGCCCACCTCGTTGATCGTGGTGGACGTCGACCACTTCAAGCAGTACAACGACGCCTTCGGTCATCCGGCCGGCGACGCGCTGCTGCAGGGCATCGCGGGGGCGATCGCCGAGGCGACGCGCTCGACGGACTTCGTGGCGCGCTACGGCGGCGAGGAGTTCGTGATCGTGCTGCCGCACACGGATTCGACGGGCGCCCATGCGGCCGCCAACAAGGTGCTCGAGGCGATTCGCCATCTGAATCAGCACACGACGGTGCTCTCGGGCCAGGTGACGGCCTCGGTCGGCGTCGCGAGCTACCCCGACGACGCGCGCAACGTGAGCGCGCTGCTGCAGGCCGCGGATCAGGCCATGTACCAGGCCAAGCACGCGGGCCGCAATCGCATCTGCCAGGCGGGGGCTTGAGCCGCTCCTGAAGAACGCCGGAAACGTTTTCGCCCCGTCCGAAGGACGGGGCGAACTGCTGAGTCTCGTGAGTCGGCTTAGTGCTTGCTCGCGGCCTGGGCGGCGGCCTGGCGCGACGCTTCGGCGGCCGCTTCGACGGTTTCGTCTTCCTTCTTCGCGGCCTCGTGGCGAGCCTCGTCCGCCTTTTCCGCCGCCTTGAAGGTCGCGTTGGCCTGGTCGATCCCGTTGCGCGTGATCAAGTTGAGTAGCGACTTGAGGCCCGACGTCGCCCAGTCGAAGGCACCGGCGAGCGCGTCGCCCGCGCTGCTCAAGCCGCCCGTGATGGCGCCGCTGATCTTGCCGAGCAGGCTCGTCGAGCCGCTCGACGCGTTCTTGGCCGAGGACACGAAGGTGTCCTGCGTGGGAATGGTCGTCTTCAGCACCGGCTGCGCCTCGACGGGCGTCACCGATTGCGTGGGCTTGGTGGTGGTCTCGTTCGTCACCTGCATGGCTTCACCTCATGCAAAACTCGTTTGCTGATCTTATCCCCCGTCGTGAGGTCAAACTGTCTTGTGATCGCTTTAAAGCCGCATTAATTTTGCCTGACATAAGGCAAAACGCTTGGATGCCTAAGGCCCGCGGACCTGGTACAATAGGGCATCCCGACGCCCGGATCCCCTTTCGGGCATGCACAGGA
>DATNPP010000716.1:0-1633 GCA_036703175.1 Oscillatoriaceae cyanobacterium | reverse complement strand
CAAACATCCCTCTCCCACCCTCCGGGGGAGAGGGCAATGCTGCTGCTGGTGCTGGTTTCCTTAATTGCCTAGGCTTCGCTCGGCTTCTTGCCGACCAGCAAACAGCTCTGTTTGCCCCAGGTGTGCGTCCAGCGGCGGCTGAACTCGATCGCGAAGAACGCCGCCATTTTCTGGCGCAGATCCGCGAGCGCGCGCTGGGCGCGCGTGGGGCGGCGGCCGAGGCATAGGAGCTGCACGAGCTTCTCGCGGAAGCCCTCGAGCCCGGTGCTGACGTCGTGCCAGTACACCTTGCCCTCGGGACGCACGACGCGGTACAGCTCGGCGAGCACCTGCTCGCCTTGCGGCAAGGTCTCGAAGGCGCCGAAGGCGATCACCAGGTCGAAGTAGTCGTCCGCGAACGGAATCGCGGGCTGCGCCAGGCGCAGAAAGAGCATGTTCTTGCGCTCGGACTGCTCCAGCAGCCGCTCGGCGCGATGCAGCGTCGCGAAGGTGAAGTCCACGCCCACCAGCTCGCCGGTGCTCGCCAGGCGATCGGCCATCACGGCCGAGAGGGCGGCGCTGTGACTTCCGACGTACAGAATCCGGTCGCCCGGCCGAATCGGCGCGGAGCGCAGCACGGCTTCGTGCATCCGGAAGAGATGTTGCCGCATGGGGTCCTTTCTTAACCTGGCGAGCGGACGCTAGGAGGTTATACCCGCTCGCCCGCTGATCTTTCGCCGGCAAGGTTCACGAAGCTGTAATCTTTCGGCAATCTGGCGTGAACATGGCGGGCGAGCGGGCGGGTAGATAGGAAGCAAAGCGGTACGACCCGCGCCCGTTCGGGTACAAGGGGAGCAGGGGACGGTATGGCCCCCGCGCGAAAAAGGAGGCACTCATGGCCAAGGTTCTCGTGGCCGATGACGATCCGAACATCCGGCTGCTGTTGCAAAAGCAGCTCGAGCTCGAAGGTTATAAGGTGATCACCGCCGCGGGCGGTGAATCTGCGATCGCCATGGCGCGCCGCGAGCAGCCCGACCTGGTGCTGCTGGATCTCATGATGCCGGACGTCGACGGCCTCGAAGTCTGCCGCACGCTGCGCCAGGAGATGGTCGTGCCGATCCTGATGCTCACGGCCAAGGGCACGGACACCGACAAGGTGGTGGGCTTGACCATCGGCGCGGACGAGTACATCACCAAGCCCTTCAGCTTGATCGAGCTGACCGCGCGCGTGAAGGCCAATCTGCGCCGCGTCGACCGCTTCAAGCGCAGCATGGTCGAGTCGCCCAATCGCATCGCGATCGACAATCTGGTGATCGACACCGAGCAGCACGTGGTGCTGTACGAGGACGAGCCGATCGATCTGCCGCACAAGGAGTACGCGCTCTTGCACCTGCTGGTGACCAACCTCAGCAAGGCCATCAGCCGCGACAGCATCCTCTACCGCGTCTGGGGCGACGACTTCTTCGGCGACGACCGCGTGGTGGACGTGCACATCTGCCGGCTGCGTGAAAAGCTGGATCGGCTGGAGAACTGCCCGATCGAGATTCAGACGGTGCGTGGCGTCGGCTACCGCTGCTCGAAGACCAAGGCCCCCGCGAAGGCCTAGCCCTCAAAACGCTTCAGCCCCTCCCCGGCGGGAGGGGCTTTCTGCTTA
>DATNPP010000711.1:0-3182 GCA_036703175.1 Oscillatoriaceae cyanobacterium | reverse complement strand
GACGGAAAAAGGGAACTCGTCTCTCCCACAGGCTTTGACGACTCAGGGCAATGGCAGTTTCACCTTTTCCCGATACCGAGCGTCCTCGAGTATCATAGCTCGCCTCACAGCGGACTACATGCTCAAGATACAAGGGCAATGCTTCTCAGGGCTGTCCGAAGATTGAGGCTAGCCGCCGCTCTATTTACGACTGTTTGCTCCCAGGCCCCTCCGGCGCCGGCGGGGGATCGTAGACGCCCGGCAAGCCGATCGTGTCCGCTGTGACCCAGCCGATGGTCGCGTTGGGCTGAAAAAGCTCGCTCTGCACCGCGTCGCCCATCTTCCAGGTGCCGATACAAATCGCCTCGTCCTCCAGATAGCTCGCGATCGAGCTGCCGGCATCCGCCGCGTCGGCCTCGGTCTTCGCGTTGGCCCCTTCGAGCTCGTACAACGCCATGCCCGCCGCATCGAGCCCGACGCACGCGTAACCGAGCGAATCCGCGATACCGAGCGCCGCCTCGGCGATCGCGCTGCCGCCCGGCACGAACACCGTCGCCGCGCCCGCCACGATCACGAGCCCCACGTACGCCTCGCCGGTCGCCGTCGAGGCCGCGTCGAGCGAGCCGCCGAGCGGATCGTCCTGCATGTTCTGCCAGGCGTATTGGCAGGCGCGAATCGGATGAATCAGCGGCCACACCATCGACCAGCCCATCGATTCCAGAGACGCAAACGGGTGGCTGCTCACCATGCACACGTCCGAATAGATCTGGCCGACCAGCGCACGGTTGGTCGCCACCACGTTCTTGATCAGATTGGTCGGCTGAGGCGCGGGGCGCTTCGGCGCGAGGAGGGGCGCAATCGGCATGGCGGGGCTCGATAGGGGGACACCTCCATTATCGCGCCGAGCGCCTGCCGAATGTCTTATATCGGGGTTAACAGATGTCTGACACCCCGAAGAGCCGGTCCGCATTGCGCCCGGCGATCGCCGCCGTCGTCTCCGCCGGCAGCCCCATCGCGACGAGATGCTTGAGCTCGCGATCCCAGGCGTAGGGCAAATTCGGAAAGTCCGAGCCGTAGAGCAGCCGATGCCCCCAGACCTCGAAGAGCTCACGGGCCGGCTTTTGCGGAAAGTAATCCGCGAGCATCATCGTCGTGTCGAGCCAGAGGTTGGGAAACTCGGCGAGCAGCTCGGCATAGCCGACGATCTCGTCCGCGCCCAGGTGCGGCACGACAATTGTCACGTCCGGATGACGCTCGAGCACCCGGCGAACGCGATCCACCGCGCAGAGCGAATGGATGTCCGCCTTGTAAGCCGGCAACGACGGCTCGCGCCCCGAATGGATGACGATCGGCCGATTGTGGCGCGCACAGAGCGCATAGATGGGATCGAGCCGGCGATCGTCCGGCGCGAACTGCTGCACATGACAGTGCAGCTTGAGGCCGCGCAACCCCAGCTCCTCGAAGGCCTCGGTGACGATCGCCTCGGCCTCCGGCTCACCGGGCAGCACCGTGCCAAAGGGAATCACCTCGGGATAGCGCGCCAGCTCGGCCGCGAAGCGATTCAGCGCGCGCGCCATGCCCGGCGTGTGGGCGTAGTGCAATCCGATCATCCGCTGCACGCCGCGATCGCGCAGAAAAGCGATCGTCTGCTCGGCATACAGCGTGTAACGGATCGGCCAGGCGTTCGTTCCGAACCAGCGCCAGATGGCCTCGAAGACACGCGGCGGAAACAGATGCACATGCGCGTCGAACACGTACAGGCCGGCCGGCACCGCAGACGCCTCGGCGTCGTCCAGTGCCGGCATCGGCAAGGGCATATTCCAGGTCAGGCCCTGGCACATGGGCGCTCCTCCTCGCTGCGGCGTCGATCGTGGAGGATACGCGATGCGCGCGCTGCGCGCAATCCACCCCAAAGTTCAGTCCCGTGGAGGATTGAGCTTTGGGGTGTCGGAAGCCCCGAACCATTCGACACGCCAGAAGGCTTGTCTGCCATGGGACGCCACGACGTGGTAGAAAGAGGTATGTCCGCACCCACGATTACCGAACCCGCCGCCCGCCAAGGCGCCCAAGAGGTCATGCGCGTCGAGCAGGTGAGCAAGACCTACCCCGGGCGCTACGGGCGCGCGCCGGTCGAGGCCGTGCGCGGCGTCTCGTTCAGTTTGAGCCGCGGCGAAGTCCTGGCGCTGCTGGGCCCCAACGGCGCGGGCAAGACGACCGTGATCAAGATGATCTCGGGCCTGTTGCGCCCCAGCTCGGGCCGCATTCTGCTCGGCGACGTCGACGTGGCGCAATCGCGCTCGAAAGCCGTGCGCCACCTCGGCGCGATCCTCGAGGGCAATCGCAATCTGCACTGGAAGCTCACGGCGTGGGAGAATTTGCTCTACTTCGGCGCCCTCAAGGGCGTGCGCAAGCTGAAAGAGCGCGCCCAGGAGCTGATCGACCAGTTGGAGCTGGGCGCTCACAGTCAAAAGCGCGTCGGCGAGCTCTCGCGCGGCTTGCAGCAGCGCGTGGCGATCGCCATCGCCCTCTTGAACACGCCGGAAGTGTTGCTGCTGGACGAGCCCACGCTCGGCCTCGACGTGGAGGCCGCCTACAACTTCAAGCAGGTGGTGCGCGGCATCGCGCGCGAGGGCTGCGCGATCGTGCTCACCACGCACCAGATGGAAGTCGCCCAGGAGCTGTCGAACCGCGTGGCGATCGTCGCCGGCGGCCAGCTCGCCGTGAGCGAGTCGATGGCGCAGTTGCTCGACACCTACCGCAATCCCGGCTACGAAATCAAAGTGCGCGGCGCGCTCGATGCGGCGTCGCACCCGCAGCTGGCCGTGTGGGGTGCCGAATGCTTCCATTCGGAGGACGGCGTGTCAGGCTTCGCGCTGCCGGCAGGCCACAAGGACGACCTGTTCGCCGCGCTCGACGCGCTGCGCGGCCTGGGCGTCGAGTTGCTGTCCGTCACGCCGCGGGAGATCAATCTCGAGGAAGTCTATTTGCGCGTCGTGAGGGCCCAATGAACCTGGCCGTCTTGTTTTGGGCCGAGCTGCGCCGTGAGTTCGTGCTGCTGTTTCGCTATCCGTTCGAGCTGGTGACCCGGCTCGTCTGGAATTTGGGCTTCGCGCTTTTGGTCTTCTACGGCTTCAAGGCGGACGTGATGGCGAGCGGGGGCTCGCTGCCCGGCTTCGAGAGCAATCAGCTCGGCCAGTTGCTGG
>DATNPP010000699.1:0-1961 GCA_036703175.1 Oscillatoriaceae cyanobacterium | reverse complement strand
CGAATTGCGCCAGGCGGCGGACACCTCGCTGCTGCCCGGCGTCCTCTCGGCGCGCACGCACCTGAAAATCGCGAACGCCAAAGCGCAGACGCTGCTCGAGCGCTGGGTCGAGCCCTTCTCGGCGCTCGCGGCCCTCGAAGGCCGCGCCTATCCGGCCGCTCTGCTGCGCTACGCCTGGAAGACGCTGCTCAAGAACCATCCGCACGACTCGATCTGCGGCTGCTCGGTCGATGCCGTGCATCGCCAGATGGTCACGCGCTTCGAGTCCGTCGAACAACTCGGCGGCCAGCTTCGCGGCGAGGCCTTCGCGGTGCTCGCGGGCGAGGATCCGGACGCCGACACGCATCGTCAGGCCGGCTTGCGGCTCTACAATCCGCATCCCTGGGCGCACGTGGCGGCCGTCGAGGGCGAGCTCACGCTCGATTGCGCGGCGGACGAGCCGCCGGTCTTCTCGTTGCTGGACGAAGAAGAGCAGCCGGTGTCGTTCGAGATCCTCGCGCAAGAGCGCGGCGTGCGCGTGGTGAACCGCTCGCCCGAGTACCCCTACAACGTGCCGGTGGTGAAGCTGCGGCTGCGCGTGGTGGCCGCCGTGCCGGCTTTGGGCTACCGCACGCTCAAGATCGAGCGCGCGCCGGGCGGCACGGCGACGCATCCCGAGCTCTACGTGGGCAATCACTGGATCGAGAACCGCTTCTTCAAGGTGCGCGCCGTGGACGGCCGCGTGGAAATCTTCGACAAGGCGCTCGAAGAGACGATCGTGCACCACTTCGAGGACGCGGGCGATCGCGGCGACGAGTACAACTTCTGCCCCGTCGACGGCGATGCCGTGCTCTCCTCGGCGAGCTGGCACTGGGACGTGAAAGAGATCGTCGAGGCCGGCAGCACGCTGCGCATGCGCCTCAAGGCCACCTGGGCGCTGCCCGGCGGCTTGTTCGAGGATCGATTGACGCGCGTGGGCCTGGAGCCTCTGGAAATCGCGCTGGACGTGCGGCTGCACGCGGGCGTGCGGCGCGTCGAGTTCGAGACGCACGTGACCAACCGCAGCAAGGACCACCGCTTCCGCGCGGCCTTCCGGCTGCCGGGCGCGATTCCCAGAACGACGGCGGACACGGCCTTCGGCTGGGTCACGCGCGACAGCGCGGTGCCCGAGAAGCCCTGGGCGGAAAAGCCGATGGGCACCTACCCGATGGTCTCGCAGGTCGTGGTGGACCGTCCCACGGGCTCCGCAGGCCTCTCGGCGGTGGGCCTGCACGAGTACGAGGCGGTCGACGACACGCTGTACCTGACGCTGATTCGCGCCGTGGGCTGGCTCTCGCGCGAGGACCTCTCGACCCGCAAGGGCGACGCGGGCCCGATGCTCGCGGCGCCCGAGGCGCAGTGCCTCGACACGTACCGCTTCCGCTACGCCTGGGCGAGCCAGGACGCGGACGAGTGTTTCGGCACGCTGCGGCGATTGGGCGCCGAGTTCGTGGTGCCGGGGGCGCTGGGGGCGATCGCCGACTGGCAGGGCGCCAAAGAGGCGATGTTCCTCGAGCTCGATCAGCCGGCGTGGCAGATGAGCGCGCTCAAGGTCGCGGATGCGGGCGTTCGCCTGGTGCTGCGCCTCTTCAACGCCAATTCCGAGCCGTCGTCCGGCACGCTGACCTTCGGCTTCCCGGTGAGAAGCGTGGCGCGCGCGCGGCTGGACGAGACGCCGATCGAGCCCGCGGCCGTGGGCGCGGACGTGCTCACGACCAGCCTGCGCGGGTACGAGATCGCGACCTATCTCATCGAGCCGGCGACACCGCTTTCGATCGAACAAGCGTAACCCACTTGCTGACGCCCGGTGGCCCTGGTATACTGAGCCGCACGGGCGTATAGCTCAGTTGGTTAGAGCGCCACGTTGACATCGTGGAGGCCACTGGTTCGAGTCCAGTTATGCCCACTCGTGTTATGTAAAGCCAGGATGCCCCGTTCGGTAT
>DATNPP010000690.1:0-3305 GCA_036703175.1 Oscillatoriaceae cyanobacterium | reverse complement strand
TTGCCCGGCTCCTGATGCCCCGAAGGCCGCTGAAACCAGGATTGCACCCAAGACGTGACTTTCTTAGGTGAGCCCTCGGGGACCTCTCCTGAGGGCTTCGGGCGCGATAGCTCGGCCCGAAATGCGGCGACGATCTCTTTGACGCCCGGCGCATTCGCGCCGTCGCCTTCCACGAGCGATGACAGCGCCGCGATATAGGCCTCGCCGAGCATCGTCGTCAAGGCCGCGGCCACGCTGCTCGAAATCGCCGCTCCCACGAGCGTGCCTGCCCCCGGTAGCAAACGGAGCAGGCTGGCGACGAGCAATCGCCCGCCGGTCCCTGCGAGAGCCGTGCCTATCGCCGAGGACAACAACGTGAAGATGGCCGAGGCATTCAGGTCGAGGCCGAACGCCAGGCTGACGGCCGCAAGCATGCCGAGCTGAATCGGCGCGAGCAGGGCGCAGTCAGAGATCGGGATGGGATTTCCGAGCCCGACGGCAGCTGCGAGGCCCGCCGCGCTGATGACAGCGCGGCGGGCCTGAGACACCTTTTGAGCGACGTCCACAATCTGCGCTGCCGCAAAGGCGCCCTGGAAGTCCTCTGGAACTAACTCGACCGTAAGCGCCACCAACTCCGCAAGCCCCATCGTGGGGCGCTCGGTGCCGTCGTCATCGCGCTCCTCGAGGGCTCTTACTCGCACCACATTCTTGGCCGCCGGCAGCAGCCTCTGCACCTCCTTTCTGAAGCCGTCGTCAGCCCGTGCTTTCGTGATGACGCCGACGACCGGGATATGGTGCCGCGCGAACATCTCCGCCAACTCGGTCTCGCTGTCCTGGACACGGCGAGAATCCTCGCAGATGCATAGCCAGGCCGCGTGGATGTGCTGGCTCGGCTCTCCGGCCATCTTCTCAGCGACGAACTTCTCAAGCTCGGTTGCCATTTCGTGGAAATGGGCGAGTTCGAGCCCCTGCGTGTCGAAGATCGTGACAGGCACGCCCTTCTTGGTGTACTGGCGCGTCGAGCGCGTCACGGGGCGTCCCTGCCCCGTTTCCGCGATGCGCTTCGCGAAGACGGCGTTCACCAGCGTGCTCTTGCCCACGCCCGCCTGGCCGGCGATGAGGATATTCACCTTGCCG
Source organism: Oscillatoriaceae cyanobacterium (assembly GCA_036703175.1). Lineage (GTDB taxonomy): Bacteria > Cyanobacteriota > Sericytochromatia > S15B-MN24 > JAQBPE01 > DATNPP01. The sequence goes on along the minus strand of DATNPP010000690.1, from coordinate 2,189 downwards.
CGCTTGCGCTCGGCCTCGCTGAGGGCCTCTTTGAGAATGGCGATCAGATCGTCACTATGAGCCACGGGCTGTTCCTTTCATCCGAACAGATAGCGATCGCAGTGAGCACCTTGCGCTTGACGAGGGAGAGGTCATCGCGCCACGGATTTTTCAGCATCGGCTCCCCGAATCGTACGACACCCGAATACCTCGTCCCAATGCCGCGATCGTAACGTGGGGATTCGACCGCCGCGCACGGAACTGCCGCTCCACCGCACTGCGCGCTCGAATCGCATCATGCGCTGCTCGACGCCGAGTAGTTCGCGATCAAGGCGATCGCGGTCTTGTTTCTTCTGGTCCTTGAGGTCCTGAAGTTGGCCGAACACATCGGAGGTCGATGAAGTCTCGGCGGCAAATCTAGATAGCCTCTTCGTCCGAGATGTTAGCCACCGGCCGTATTGCCGATAATTGGCGTAGTGCAGACGCCTGAGCCGCCGCCAAAATCTCGGTAAGTCTCGCCAGCCGGGCATTCAGGTGTGGGCTTCACCGTGGGCGTGGGCGTCGGCGTCGGCGCGAGCGTCGGGGCGGCGGTGGGCGCATTGGTGGCGATCGGTGTCCCCGCGATGGGCGCTGAAGTACCGTCCGTCGATATATTCGCCTTGGTGTTGATATCGCCTTTCAGGCCGAGCGTGTCGGCGTTGATCGAGCCGACACTGACGCAGCCGGCCAGGGCGGCGAGCAACGAGAGCGCGAAGATGTGACGCACGTGATGACCTCCTTTATGTCCGAAGCAACCGGGGCTTCAGTCGAAACATACCCGTTCTGTAAATAGTAGACACCAAAAACGATAGGTGATGATCGCCAACCACTGACGGTAATCTCACCTCCACGCAAGGAGGTGGCGATCGTGACGCCTGAGGCGTTTGGGAAGCTAATTCAGGACTATCGCTTGCGACGCGGGTGGTCGCTCCGCGAGGCGGCGAAGCGCTTCGGGCTGAGTCACATGCGACTGAGCGAACTCGAGCGCGGCGTCTCGCGCGGCACCGGGCATGCCACACGCCCGTCTCGAGAGGTCGTTCGGCGCATGGCGCTCGCGCTCGGCGTGCCGATCGACAATTTGCTCGAACACGCGGGCTACGCGCGCGAACAGCCGGAACTCGAAGTGCGCGCCATGTTGCTGCTCGATCTCTTCGCGGAACTCGATGACGAAGACAAGGCGCTCGCGCTCCGGCTGATTGCCGCCATTCGGCCGCGCGGCGAGGGCGTCGCCAATTAATTCGGGCTGAGCCAGCACGAAAACGTCTCCCTCCTCGTTCGGCAAGCAAGAACATTGTACCCACGATGGTCGGGATCACGACCACAGATCCGCCATAGGATAGGAGCGTGACCGAGCAGCCGTCCGCGTCCTTTTCCGACTACCTTTCAAACCTGCGCACCGCTAAGGGCCTCGGATTGCGCGAGGCGGCGCGGGCGATCGGGATCGCGCACAGCCGGCTACTCGACTTCGAGGCCGGAATCGACCAGCACACCGGTCGCCCTTGCACGCCGGCGATCGCGACCTTGTTCAAGATCGCCGCGGCCTACGGCGTCGACGCCGTCGAGGTGCTCGATCGTGCCGGCTATAGGCTTCCTGGCGTGCCGCGAAGCGAAGAGGAGCGCCGCCTTTTGATCTCCTTTCAGGCGCTCCCCATGGACAAGCGACAAAGGTTGCTCACCTTGCTCGCGGAACTGCAGAGCGAAACCTAGGGCTGATGCTCTTCCTCGAAGTGCAGGCGCCCATCGACGATCGAGGCCGTCATGCGTACGCAGGCGCCCGATGGGTCGTGCACGACGAGAAGCGGCACGTCGGCGTCCACGCCGAAACCGAGTTGCGGCTCGCCGTGCTCTCCGAGCATACCGATGCCAACGCGTCCGTCGGGTTGGATCTTGATGAACACACGGACCTGACCGTCGGCGTCGGACAGCATGAGCATGGGCGTGCCGTTCGCATCCACATTCACCTTCAGTCGCGCCGTGCCGCGTTCATCGAACATGCGGAGCGCGGCATCGCCTTGCTGGACATCGAGTTCGGCGCGAATCTTGCCGTCGCCGTCCACGAGTCGAAAGCACTCCGCTTCGACGCGCTTCCGGTGTTTTCTGTTTCCCATGAGAACCTCCTTCTTTGGCCCTTGCAGCCGCCTAGTCGATGTGTCCTTGGTGAAAGCCCTTCA
>DATNPP010000686.1:0-3901 GCA_036703175.1 Oscillatoriaceae cyanobacterium | reverse complement strand
CCAGCACGCCCTTGATCGCCGGCACCGCATATTCCCCGGTCGCCGCCGGATCACCCGGGCCGTTGGATAAGAACACGCCGTCGGGCTTGAGTGCCATGATGTCCTTCGCCGGCGTCGTCGCCGGCACCACCGTCACCTTGCAGCCGGTGCCCGCCAAAAGGCGCAGGATATTGCGCTTGATGCCGTAATCGACGGCGACGACGTGGAATTCCGCGCGCTCCAGCCGGCCGTAACCCTTGCCCCACTGCCACGGCGTCTCGTCCCAGGTGAAGCGCTGGCCCGACGTCACCATCGGCACCAGGTCCATGCCGACGAGACCGGGCCATTCGCGCGCTTGCGCTTTGAGTGCCGCGAGGTCGAACGTGCCGGAGGGCTCGTGCGCGATCACGGCATTGGGCATGCCCTTCTCGCGGATCAGCGCGGTGAGCGCACGGGTGTCGATGCCGGCGAGGCCAATGATGCCGCGCGCCTTCAGCCAGTCGTCGAGGTGGCGCGAGGCGCGATAGTTCGACGGTCGCGTGATGGCGCTGTGCAGGATGACGCCGCGCGCGCCGGGCGTGGCCGCCATGTTGACGGTCTCGATGTCCTCGTCGTTGGTGCCGACATTGCCGATATGGGGGAAGGTGAAGGTGATGATCTGCCCGGCATAGGACGGGTCGGTGAGGATTTCCTCATAGCCCGTCATGGCGGTATTGAAGCACACCTCGCCGACGGCGTGTCCGCTAGCCCCGAAGCCGAAGCCCTCCAGCACGGTTCCGTCGGCCAGCACTAAAAGGGCCGTGGCTTTGGGCTCCGCCCAAATCCCGGCCAGGTTCGCTTGCGTCTGGGTCATGGGCTCTTAGTTGCGTATTATGTATGGGAAGGCAAGAAGTGCTGTTGACGATTGAGCCCGGCCACAACCCTGCCTTGCAGGGCGAGGGAAGCACCGGGCGGAGGTCGAAGGCCCATCGGGAAGGAAAAAGACCGTGCTGCGCGACGACATCAATAATGCCTTGAAAGAGGCCATGAAGGCCAAGAACGAGCGCGCGGTTTCCACCCTGCGCATGGTCAATTCCACGCTCAAGAACGCCGACATCGAGGCGCGCACCACGGGCAAGCCGCTGGGGGACGCCGAGGTCCTCAGCCTGCTGCAGAAGATGATCAAGCAGCGCCAGGAGTCGGTCGAGCTCTACCAAAAGGGCGGCCGCGACGACCTGGTGAGGCAGGAGCAGGAGGAGATCGCCATCATCTCCGCCTATCTGCCCAAGCAAATGTCAGATGATGAAATGAAGGCCGCGATCGAGGCGGCGGTGGCCGAAACCGGCGCGGCCGCCATGAAGGACATGGGCAAGGTCATCGGCGTGCTGCGGGCCAAATATGCCGGGCGGATGGACATGGCCAAGGCGAGCGGCCTGGTGAAAGCCCGGCTGCAATAAAGCCGCCACCCTCGGCGGGATTTTCACCAATTTTCGCTCCGACAGGCGCGAAGGGCGCGCACAACGGCGAAAGCTGGGCTAGAATTGCGCCGGTGCCGTCCGTTTCGTGTGGGCGGCGCCGCAACAAAAAACGACAACAGACGAAACCAACCTCGGGGGAGGAAACACTATGAAGCGACTTGTCGCGGCTTTGGCCGTGCTAGCGGCCGCAACCTGCGCAACGGCGGCGTCCGCCGACGACTATCCCAGCCGGCCCATCCGCGTGCTCACCACGTCGAGCGCGGGCGGTGTCAGCGACATTTTCATGCGCGTCTTGGGCGATGCCATGCGCCCGCACATGAACAACCAGCCGTTCATCATCGAGAACAAACCGGGCGCGTCCGGCGGCATCGCCGCGCATGCCTGCCAGGACGCGACGCCGGACGGCTATACGCTATGTCTGATCAATGTCGACGTCGTGGCCTACAATCAGTACCTGTTCAAGCAGATCCCCTACGATCCCGACAAGCTCACGCCGATCGTCAACCTGTTTCACCTGATCCAGGTGCTGGTGGTCAATAACGGCCTGAACGTCAAGAATGTCGACGAACTGGTCGCGCGTTCGAAGGAGAAGAAGGGGACGCTGAGCTATCTCACAGCCTCGATCCCCTGCTACGTCTACATGGAAAGCCTCAAGCGCGAGAAGGGCGCCGACTGGGTGCGCGTACCGTTCAAGGGCGGCGGCGAAGCGACCAATGCGCTGCTCTCGGGCTCGACTCCGATCGGCCTTTATGGGCTCGGCAACGTGATGGGGCAGATCCGCGCCGGCAAGCTCGCGCCGCTGGCGCTGGTCAACAACATCCGCACGCCTCTGCTGCCGAACACGCCGACGCTGGCCGATACCGGCTACAAGGGCGCGCCGTCGCAGACCTGGTACGGGTTGTTCGCCCCTCCAGGCACACCGAAGGCGATTGTCGACAAGGTCAACGCCGAAGTGCGGCGCGCGTTTCAGGATAAGGACTTCGTCCAGAAATACGTGATCGAACGCGGCCAAGTGCCGGCGATCAATTCGCCGGAGGAGTTCGCGGCCGAGATCAAGGCTGACCGCATCGCCGGCGCGCAGGTTGCCAAGGAGTCTGGGCTGCCGCTGCGTTAGCGGAACGAACGGCTGATCGAGACACAAGCGGCGCGCGGTGGATTGTCCACCGTGCGCCGTCTGCCGTCCGGGACCGGAACGGCGTTGCTTTCGCTAGAGCACGATCGTTTTATATCGAAGCACCGTCACGGGCGCGGCGGGCTCCCTCTTCGCCATAGCCCGTCGAAGACGGGCGTGATCGCCCTGAAGGGGGAGAGGGCCGGGGTGAGGGCTGGGGTGAGGGGGTTCCTGCCGCACTGAGTCTAAAACCCCTCACCCGGCGAGCCATAGCGCGTCGAAGACGCGCGTAAACGCGCTTATGGCTCGCCGATCTCTCCCTATGGGAGAGGTGAAGAGAGCCCGCGGCAACGCATGATTCAATTTCGAACGATCCCGCTTTAGACGGCGATCCGCTTCTCGCGCGCGAAGGTGCTCAGGCCCAGCCATTCATGCATCGAACGGGCGATGGCCTTCTCGCCGTCGACTTCGATATTGCCGGCGGCGATTTCCTCCTTCAGCGTCGTCATCCCCATCCATACGGATGTCATGCTGCGCAGCGACGAGCGCACATTGAGATTCACGTCGAAACCGGGGTCGACCAGGCAGAGGTCGACCTGTCCGCCATCGACCACCAGCCAATATGATTTTCGCCCAGTACCGAGTTCCGGGTAGACGAACTTCACCGTGCAGCGATGGTTGGGCAACAGGCTCGCCGTCAAATGGCGACGCATGTCCCACATCAGCAGGGTCGGATCGAGATTCTTCAAAGAGAGCCTGGACTCGATCCAGCGGTGGCCCCACAGGCCGAGCGACATGACGACGCCGCGCAGATCCTCACCGGCGGCGGTAAGCCGATATTCGGGTGCGCTTTTCTTGTCAGCTTTGTGAGAGCTGAGAAGCCCGGCGCGTTCGAGCTCCTTCAGACGTTTTGAAAGCAGCGTCGGCGACATGCGCGGCACGCCACGCCTGATGTCGTTGAAGCGCGTGGAACCGGACATCAATTCGCGCAGCACCAGCGCGGTCCAGCGCGAGCAGAAAATCTCCGCCGCCATCGCGACGGGGCAGAACTGCCCGTAACCCGTTGCTTCGGCCTTCGTGCCCATGGCCGTCTTCATGACAATGCCCTCGGCCCTCGGCAAGTACAGAAAATGTAGCACGAAAGTTCGCGCCGCGTCATCGGGCAGCGAGAAAATGCGCGCGCGACAGGGCTTTTCGTCGCGCTCGTTTCGGCGCGCTCCATTTCCTGAACTGGAGGGAAGGCCTCGATCTCGGCGACAAATGCGCCGGTTCGATCGTTTCGTCCGCCGGCCTTCCGGTCGCAAACGAAACGCTTCGATCGCCCGAGCCCCGGGACAACACATCAGATTGAGGA
>DATNPP010000627.1:0-11324 GCA_036703175.1 Oscillatoriaceae cyanobacterium | reverse complement strand
TTCCGCCTTCGGTCGAAAGACGGTTGGGAACGCCAGGGGGAAATGGAAGAACTTGTAGGCTTCCGCCAAGCGTTCAATCTCCTCACGCACAGGCAGCGCCAGGCTTTCGGGCGCTTCGGAGACCTTCTCGAAAAGCATCTGGGTCATGACGGGCAACGGCCCTTTCACGCGCGGCCATACGAACGCCGCGCACCAGGCGTCGTAGCGGAGCTTGAGGGCCTTGAACTCCTGAGCCTGAACCAAGGTTTCATAGGCTGCCGCCTGGGCGGCCACGGCGTCGACACTCTCCTCAGAGGTGAACTGCACGCTCTGTGCGGCCCTCGCGACGGCTTCCGCATGCCGCAGGCTCAAGTCGCCGCCGCCGAAGAACGAGAGCTGCGCCCCTTGGGCTCGTTCGTGCTTATTGCTCTTCTTGGCGGCCGACACCACCTGGGAGTCGTCTCCTTCGAGCGCGACGATGGCCGCGTCCGGAATGCCACGGCTCACGAGTGCCGGCGTGGCACCGAGAAGACTGTTGCCGCACTGAACGTGGTGATCCAGGAACGACAACGGCTTGCCCGGCTCCAGCGCCTCGAGCCACAGATTGACCTTGCAGAGCTCGACCGCCATCTCGTTGATGTCCACGCCGTAGATGCAATGGCGCACCACCTCGTGCAGCGCGTGTTTGTAGGCCGCGGGGGCGGGCTCCTCGCTGCCGGTGCGAACCCAGGCCAGGCGCTTGGCGAGGCGGTGGGCCGCCGCGATCAAGAAGTGGCCCGAGCCGCAGGCGGGATCGCAGACCTTGAGATCCAGAATCGCCTGCGCCGGGTCGGGCCTGGCAATCGCCGCCTGAATCACCGGCTCCAGCGCGGTATCCAGCAACAAGGCGATCAGCGACGTCGGCGTGTAGTAACTGCCGGTCTGTTTGCGCTCATGGCCCGCTGCGACGTCGAGTCCGAAGGTCGCCAGATCCGTGTCGAGCACCGGATGGAGCTCCAACAGCGACTCGTACACGCTGCCGAGCTCCTCGGGGCCCAGGAACTTGTAATCGACCAGGCGCCGCACCGCGCCGTCCACCGTAAAGGTCAAGGCCCGCACGGCCGCCAGGAGCGCCTGGTTGCTGAGCTGGGCCTCGTGAAGATCGGCGATCGCCTCGGGGGACCACAAGAAGCTTCCCAGCGCCGGCAATGCCAGCTCCGGGCAGCCCTCGCGATACAACTTCGCCATGACGAGGCGCAGGCCCTCGAAGAGATCGCCGTGCGCGCTACCCGAGCGCTTCTCGGCGATGCGGCGGATACGGGCGAGCGAGTAGTACTGGTTGTATCGCTCGCGCGCCTCGGCCGGCGCCTCCGGCATGAGCAGCGCGTCGCGCGCCTCGGCGACGAGCAGAAAGATCAGACGGTAGGTCAAGCGCAGCAATTGCCGGTAATAGTCCTGCTTGTCCAGCGCACCGGAGCGCAGCTTGGCTCGTAGCCCGCCATTGGCCTTGTGGGCCAGGAAGCCCGCCCCCAGCTCGTTGATGGCCGTTTCGACGCCGCCGCGCAACTGATCGAGCAAACGCACGCCCTGCTCGGCGGCCAGCCGGGTGTAAGCCTCCAGGTGGCAATCCTCGGGGCGCTCGCCCGCGACGCGCGATTGGTGGCACACCAGCCAGAAAACCGCGAACTCGGCGTAGTTGTCCGTCGAGAAGATCTGCTCGAGGTCGAACTCGACGAACGCCTGCCGCGTCAACGACTTGTTGTCGCGCAAAAGGCGCAGTTGCATCCCGTTTGTGACCATGCCCCACAGGTGATCACCCGAGCGGTTGAGCCATTCCTGTACCAGGCTGTGCGGGCTCAGCTTCGGATGATCCGCTGCCGCGCGCACGGGCGTGTCGAGGCCCTGGCGTGCGCCGACCCAGTGGATGGGCGTGTGCTGGAAGCAGTGGTTGATGCCGTAGGGGCGATCGTCCGCCATGAACACGGGGGCCGCCGGCAGTTGGCCGTAGCCCAGCTCGCTGAACAGCACGTTGAGCCAGTGGCTGGCCGTCAACTGCGCGGCCGTGTCCTTGGCGCTCAGCTTGCCGAGGCTATGCTGAAAGCCTTGCCACACCCCGCTCAAGCGTTGCCACGAGCGGTTGATCGCATCCGCCAGCTTCTCGCTCGGCGCCAGGCCGTAAGCCTCCAGCGTCAGCGTCGCGCGCAGATCCTTGTCTTGCTTGTCCAAACTCGCGATGCGCTGCAGCAGCTCGACGGGCAGCAGCGCACCCTGAGAGTCGATGGCCGTAAATACCGTGCGGCGGGTCTTCAAACGCATTCCTCCAGCGGCGCTCAATGCCAGGGCGAGCGAAGGGTAATACCGTCCGCCTTCACTTCGGCCGGCAGAAGGCTCTTGCCGAGCTTGCCCTCGCCGATCATGAAGCTGCCGTGCGCAAGCTTTGCCAAATGTTCCGACTTGCGGCCCGGCGGAAAGGCCACGACCACTCGCTTTTTCGGAAAGAGCCGCCGAATGCGCTCGATCGGCGAGGCCAGATCAGAATCGCCGCTGATCAGCATCGCGACGTCGTAGCGGTCCTCGAAAGCGTCCGCTAGCATCTCGACGGCGATGTTCACGTCGGTCTTCTTTTCGTGGAAAAAGACGCCCACGTACCCGCATTTCGAGCACTGTTGCGGTTTCGAGAGGTATTGGCCGTAAATCAGCTCACAACAGCCGAGCGCACGCAGCGCGTCGAGATAGACGCTCTGGCGTTTCTGCTGCGCCTGGTTTTCCACCACGCGCGAGGTGAAGAACTTGACCACCGCCACCTGCTGATCCGGCTTGGCCAAGTTGCGCACGAGCGCCGAGGGATCGTACCAGTAGTACTTGCGCCATTTCTTCTCGCGCAGGCCGAAGTACATGTTGAAGCCGTCGATGTAGGCGATCACTCTTTTAGGACGTTCGTCACTTGACGTCGGATCGCCGCCGACGTAAGATGGGTTCATTAACCTCTCCGGAGAGAGCATCTCCGGTCCGACGCCCTCTTGCGGGGGCGTTTCTTTTTTGGGCCGCGCTTCCGGGCTCATACTCTGGGCACCGGCAAGTAGACGAAGACGCCGAGCACGTCGGGCGGCAACTGCGCTTCGACGCGATGCTGGATCGCGCGTTGGCGGGCAGCCTCGCGCACGCGCGTGTGCGCCGCCAAAAGAGCCTCGGCATGCGCTTCCGTGCTGGCACTGAGCGCCGAGCCCAATAAAGGCAAGCCCTCAACGACAGCCGCCAGACTCGAACCGGCCTGCTCCGGCGTGACGTTTCCGGAAGGCACCGCCAAAAGCAACTTCTCGGCATCGTCCGAGGCGAGCCATTCGGGCGCGTCCGGCGTCCCTCGGAACGCCACGACACTCGCGTCCTCCGCGAGCAGGGGCGTCTCGACGCCCCCCCTTTTTGCGATCAGGTGGAAGCGTTCACGCAATATGAGCAAGGTGGTACGCCGACTCACGGCCTCCGTTCGGACGACCCCACATCGCCTTGCCGGACTGTCGAGCAACGGATCGAGCGCCGTGTCGAGTAAGTAGGCGGCGAGCCCTGCCACCATCGGATGCGTGCGCTGCAGGTAGATCTCATTTTCCGCCCCGGGGGCGTCGAAGCGCACGACGAAGGGCGCATTCGGCCAATCCAGCATCTCGCGAAGCGCCGGCGCGACTTCCGTCGGGTCACAGTTCCAGCGCCTGCCGTCCTGCCTTTCGACCACATGTCCCCCGAGTGCCGCAAAAGCCTGCAAAAAGAAGTCGCGCACGTTCACACCGGCGCCGATCGCCTCGCGCACCGCGGTCAGCTCCTTGGCGACGTCGTCGGTCCTGAGCGTGCTCTGCGCAAAAAGCGTGCTGCTGAGCTTTTCCTTGGCCGAGGTATTCTCCCATTCTTTGAAGAACGCCTCGCGCTTCGGCTTGTCGTAGTCTTGCAAATCGAAGAGGGGCGCCTGGGCGCCACTGGCCTTTGGCTCGGGCGCTCGCAACAAAAGCCCTTCGAGCATCGCATCGAGCACCTCGTTCGAGTTGCCGGGCACCGGCACCGACACGCCCAAAGAGTTGCGAATCGCCTTGTGCTTGCGCAAAAGCACGTCGAGCACGATGCCATCGATGCCGTTGTCTTTCCCGTAGTAGGTCAGCACGCGCACGACGCGGCTTGGCTGCCCATAGCGATCGACCCGGCCCTCGCGCTGCTCGTGCCGGGTGGGATTCCACGACAGATCGTAGTGAATCACGGCATCGAACAGCGTTTGCAGATTGATGCCTTCCGACAGGCAATCCGTTGCCACCAGCACGCGCTGCGGATGCTCGCCAAGCTCGGCCACACGCGTTTCACGCTCGCTGGCGGGCAGCTTGCCGGTCACGCACTCCACCGCGACCGATTTCTTGAGCGATTGGCGCAACTGGCTCGCGATGTACTCCGCCGTCGCGATGTACCGGCAGAAGACGATCGGCTTGAAACCGTCCTCCAACAACTTCTTCACGCGCGTGACCAGGCCAGCGAGCTTCTTGTCCAATAGCGGCCCCTCGAGCGCCAGTGCAAGCTCGGCCATGGCGGCAAGGCGCATGGAAGCCTGATTGTCCGCAGCATCCCCGATCAAAGCGCCCGGCGTCGTGTCGGCGAGCTCCAACAGTTCGTCCGGCTCGTTGTCGAACACGCCACGCGCGCCGAGCGCATCGGCCTCATCCGGCGTCTCCGCCGCCAAGGTCGCCGCGCGCGCGCGCATGGTCGCCGCGGCGGCGGCCGGCGACGAGGCAATCGCGCGCAGCAACGCCAAAGCCGACCACCAGCGCACGCGCTGGCGCACGCGCGAGCCGCTCTGATCCTGGACCAGTTCACGGGCATACTCGAGCGCAAGATCCATCAGCTCGTGATACTTGGGGCTCAGGCTGTAGTGCGAGTCGCTTTCACGGCCTTCTTCGCGATCCGGAAACGTCGTGCGGTCGTCGAGGTATTGCCGAATGTCCGCTCGGCGACGCTGCACCAGATGGCGGGCGACGCGCTCCCGCTGCGTCCGGTTCGCATCACCGGCGAGGTCCTCTGGAAGTTGGAGGAACGTCGGGTCGAGCAGACTCAATAGCGACCGAAAAGCTGCTTCGTCGCCGCTGTGGGGCGTCGCCGTCACGAGAATCAAATGGCGCGTGTCGTCCTGAGCCAACTTCTTGAGCAGTTCATGGCGTTGGTGGCGGATACCCCGTCCACTCGTCGCGCACGTATGCGCCTCATCGACGATCACGAGCTTGGGGCCATGACGCAAAAACTCGTCGCGCCGCTTGTCCGCCTTGATGAAATCCAACGAGACGATGGTGTGGGGATAGTGCTCGAATAGCGATTCCCCAGCGTTGCAATCACGCTCCAGGCGCGCCGCGGTGCTCGAAAGCACCAGCTCGGCCGAAAGGTGAAACTTCGATTGCAACTCGATTTGCCACTGCTCGGCGAGATGTGGCGGGCACAAAACGGCGAAGCTCGGCACCTCTCCGCGATCGAGCAGTTCGCGGAGCACCAGCCCCGCCTCGACCGTCTTGCCGATGCCGACGTCGTCCGCGATCAGCAGCCGAACCGGATCGAGCCTCAGGGCCATCATCAAAGGGACGAGCTGGTAGGCGCGCGGTTCGACGCCCAAATGGGCGAAGCTGCGGAACGGTCCGGCACTGGAACGAAATCCCAAGCGCAGCGCATCGCGCAACAAGCGACCGGAGCGAAAATCTCCCGGATTCGAGGGGTCGGGTGGCGCGAAGGTGGCTGATTCCACACGCTCCAGCGCGAGGCAAACGCCCGTCACCTCGTCGTCCGTGCCGCCGAGCGGTCGCAGCATGAGCCAGTCGTCGTCCGAACCCGGCAACACCACCCATTCCCGGCCACGGGCCCGCGCGAGCGAGCCGACGGCGAAGCTGGCGCTCATACGAGGCTCCTCGCGGGGCCGAAGATGCTGGGATACCGGCCGAAAATCGGCTCCCACGGCTCGTCGTGTCGAAACACCAACACTTGGAATCCGCCATCAGCCAACTCCGCGCGGAGTTGGCGATCGCGCGCGGCGCGATCCGCGGCGTCGTGAATCGGGCTGTCGACGAAGACAACAGTATCCTTGTAGTAGAAATCCGCGACGACCCCGTAAGCATCGAGGCGCTTCTGAGCCTCGGCGGGCAGGTGATGCCCGGCTGTGAGCAGCCTCTCGATGAAACGCCGCTCGAGATCGGATTGGCATGCGCGCAAGAGAACCTCCGCGAGGTTTTCCGGATGGACGGCCGCACCGATGCTCAATTCGGCCGAACGCAGCGCGACGAGAGTTTCTTGGACCACGTGTCGTTTCAAGCGCCCATGGTCGATCTGATTTCCGTAGTTCATCAAGCAATGATAGCAAGCCGAGCCGCAGTCCTCGCGCATGCCCTGGCTTCGGCGCCGATCCGCGCCGGTGTTCGTATCGAAGTGGCACTGTTCGAGTGCCGCTTCCGCCACTCGCCGCCAGGCGTCCGGCTCGGCCACGAGACGAGACAGCACACCGGCACCGCCTTCTGAGGCCTCGAAAAACAGCAGCTTCCGACGATCGTCGAGATCCGGCAGCGGCTCGGCGGCGAGCTCGGAGTCCTCGAGTTGGAAAACGCGCTGGATGGCGTTCTTGAGCGCCGCCTGCAACGAAGCCATGACCTCGACTCCTAGCGGCTCGCCCGGCTCGATCAACAGCGCATTTCGGCGATCCTCCACGTAAGGGATCACCCGCTCGACTTTGCGTTGTTTCTCCTGTGCGGACTTCGCCACTTTGCCCGACACCCATTGCCCGGATACGGTGTCGAGCAAAAAGCCTTCCGGGCCCTGCTTTTGGCGCTTCTCACCATAATTGATGCGATGCAGGACCGCCGAAGGCGCATAGACGAGCGTCCAAACCTGGCCGGATGGAAGGCGCAGCTCGGCGATACGCTTGTCCTCCGCGCCGTTCACCCTGGCGAAGCTCAAACGCGTCTTCAACTTGAAGCCCTGGCGGCGGCGCTCTTCCTCGTCTGCGCTGATGCGCGCGACGCGGCGGGTCAGCACGTTGCTGAGCCTCAGTAGGTTGGGCACGGCCGTCAACTCCTTGCCACAGCCTTCGCAGACTTCCTGGCTGACTTCCGCCCAGAGGCCGCAGGGATGACAAATCTTGGCCAACTGGCGCACATCGCTCTCATCGGCACCGGCCTGACTCAACGGCAACCGAATGCGATCGATCTGAAAGCGGTTGCCCTCGTGGTAAATCAACGCACGTGGTCCAAACTCGCTGATGGCGAGAAAGCGAGGCCGCGAGATGAACGTGTCGCTCTGGGCGGCGCCGCGCCTTGCACCGGGCACGAAGGCCGTGAGCGGCAGGCGCGGAAAACTATAGCCCGGCAAAAAGCCCTCCGAGGCGAAGTAGCGATACGAGTAAAAATCACCGCTCATGGCGCTCTGGGTGCCCGTCAACAGGTTGATTTGGGTTTCCGCTTGTGCGCGCCTCGCGCGCGCCTCGTTCTTGTCCTGAGCCGAGCGCGAGTGATTCATGATGACGGCGTTCTGGCGCTCCTGCTCGCGCTTGGCGTCGCGATAGATCTCGCGCCAGCGATCGCAGGCACGATCGAACGATTGGTAGGCTCCGTCCAGCGTGCGTCCCAGCCAAGCAGCGTCGTACCAGCTCAACTCTTGAAGTTCTGCTTCCAAAAGAGCGATGATGGGCTGCGCGCGCTGAAAGGCCCGCTCCTTGGCTCGCGGCGTGCTCAACCCCATTCGCACGGATTCTCGCAGCGGCAGCTCCTGTTCGTCGAGATCAAGCAAGTCGCCGAGCGTACGCCCGAGATCCTGGCCGGTTTCCGCAAGCCAGATGGCGTGGACATGGGCACGCAGCAAGTCCTGATTGCCCAGATCCAGCCGAGGGGGCGCGACGGCGCCAGCGACCATTTCGGCGGGCTTGCGGAAGAAGAATTGATCGTGCGAGTTTCCGGTCGAACAATAGGTAAAGACCAAAGCAGGCTGGCCGCTACGCCCCGCGCGACCGCTGCGCTGGGCATAATTGGCGGGTGTCGGCGGAACGTTGCGCATATTCACCATGTTCAACGAGGCGATGTCGATGCCGAGCTCCATCGTCGGAGAGCAATAGAGCACCGGAAGGCGGGCCTCACGGAACGCGGTTTCGCGTTCAGCGCGATCCCGGTAATCTACCTGCGCGGTGTGCTCACGGGCCTCGAGCTGTCGAAGAACGCTGCCCATGTGCATGTAGAATTCCTTGAAGTAGGCGTTGATCGGCATACCGCCCGTGGGCTCTCTTGGAACCCGAATCGGATCACGCCATGCCCGCGTGCCGTCCCCGACACACCAACGCATGCTGCCGGGGAAGAGCTGATAGCCGAAATGGTTGCCTTCCGGCACACGATCGAGAAAACCGTTGGCGCTCAGAACCTCCAGCAGAGAGACGATCAGGTCCTGTCTTTCCTGCAACTTCAAGCCCGCCGCAGAACGCCCGAGCGTCTCGGGGCGCGTCAGGTATCGGGCGAGCGAACTGCGGCCGGATGCGAAGATGCCGCGGTGCAGCTTGCTGCTGGACGAGCAGGGATACAAGAACCGCCATTCCTCTGGCCGCTCGTTCGAATCGAGGCCCCAACGATCGTTGAGGCTGCTGGCGCTGAGCGCCGGCAAGGTTTCAAGGAATGCAGGATCCAGATATTCTACGCGAATCGCCAGCGACTGCCGCATGAAATCGAGAATCGTCTGCATGGCCTCTTGTCGCTGGGCCCGCGTCGCCTGATGCAGCACGCCGTGCGCATCCGACCAGGCTGATTCGTCCTCGGCCAATTCCTTCAAGCCGACGTAATGGATCTCGAGCAAGCCGCACTGCTCCAAGTTCGGAAGCGTGATGCGCCAACCCCGCTCGAGATCGCGAAATAGCCGGTAGCCGAGCACTTTGCGAAGAATGCGCCTGGTTTCATCGAGGCGCACGCGGGAGGCGCCACCCACGAGGTTCTGCTCCGGATTCGCGTATTCCTCGTAGGGCAAATCACCGAAAGCCTCGAACACACGCTTGGGCAAATCCTCCCAGTGCAGGCCATCCTGGCCCGCCTCGCTCACGGCCTTGTACAAGGCCGTGCGCAACGTCGCGACCTCCACGAAGTCGTTGAAGTGGCCCGCTTGCAAAGAGGCATCCTGGCGATTATCCGTAAAGCTCAGGAGTTTTCGGGCTTCCGGCGAGAGATCACTCATTTGGCGCAGGCTTTGAACGGCCGCCAACGACAAAACCGTGGTCGCCGTGGCACGTCCTTCGGAGCTGAGGGTGTTGAGCGAGGCGAAATCAGAGGCGTTGTCGCGCTTGTCGTAGGAAACACCGCAACACAAGCAATACTTGAAGGATCCACCCAGGAAATGTCCCTCGATAGGTCCCCCCAAGTGCCCATCGGGCGAAATCTCGACAAACTGCGGCAGGTCCTCGACACGCTCTCGCTTCAAGCGAGGAAGGGCATCTTCAGTTCCTTGCTCGAAAAACGAATCGGGCAAGCGCCCTGAACGGAGTATCGTCTCGCGATCGGAAGGAAATGGATCTGAAAGCGACAGGTACAGATAGCCCTGAAGCCCTTGATCCTCTTCGTCGCTCTCATGGCGCCCGTTGAGCGGAACGAACTGGGCCGCTCGTCCCTCACGGGCAGCGAGATATTCGACCTTGTAATACTCATGACCACAGGCGCGGCAAAAATAGAGCGGAAAGAGGCGTCTGTTCGGCTCCCCCGGGACCGTTACCTGGGCTTGCAAAGTGAGGTAGCGTACGTCTTGCGTTTCATCCGTATGCAAGCCATCGAGCGTCGCGTAGACGGTATCGCCTCGTGAGATGAACTGGTGCAGGCGGAATGCGAAAAACGGACGCTCGGTCTCCGGATAGCGATACTGTGCCCCCTGATTCAAAACCTGCCGGATGGCCCTTTGGGCAAGCTCAGCCCAGGCCTCCCCGTCCTCACCGATCAAATCCAGCAATTCCCGCTCCAACCCGTCCGCCCCCTCGATGGCGCGAGGCTTCGCTCGAACAAGGCGACCGGTGTCCGCCTCATGGCGAACGCCCACGTGGTGTTCCAGCCATATCGCGAGCGGGTTATCGCGTAGGTCTTCCAAAGTCTCCGAGCGTGGATTCTCTCCTGAAACCACCTGCTTCAGTCGCTCTGCAAAACCCCCGGCGTCCAGCGACGCGAGATTCGTCGCTGGAACGAGCGTCTCTCCGACGACGGCCTCAGGCCCGATCGAGGTGCCGAAGATCCGAGACGCCACTTCCGCGACCTTCGCCTGTTGAGCCAGCGAGTTGCCTTCTGTCGCCATCGTCGCCGAGGTGCCGACACAGCGCACATTCGGAGATGCAACGGCATCCCGCAAACGCCGAATCAACATCGCCACATCGGCCCCTTGGCGCCCACGGTAGGTATGCAGCTCGTCGAAAACCAAAAACTCCAGTCCCTGTGCCGCTTCGACGATGGCCCGGTCATGGGGTCTTGTCAGCAGCAGCTCGAGCATCACATAGTTGGTCAAGAGAATATCCGGCGGATGCTGCTTGATTCGCAAACGCGCCTCATCTTGATCCTGCCCCGTGTACGAGGCGAAAGTAACCGGCGCTGCTCCTTCGGGATAGCCGAACTGCAGGTACTTCCGCAGTTCCTCCTCCTGGGAATTCGCGAGGGCGTTCATGGGATAGACGATGATCGCCCGAATGCGGGGCTCCCGGTCATTCTCTCGCGCTCTCAGCACATGATTGACGATCGGCACGATATACGTCAGGCTCTTGCCTGATCCCGTTCCTGTCGTCACGACGTAGTTTTCACCCCGCTCCGCCAATTCGAACGCTTCGACTTGGTGGCGGTGAAAATTCAGAGGAGCGCCGAGGTTCTGAGCATCTTTGCCCGCGCGGAAAATCCGGGCACATTCGGCATGCAGTTGTCCATTTTGGACGAGGGCTTCTACGGTAGCCCCCGGCGCGAAGTTCGGATTCAGTTGCAGCAGAGGCGCCGGCCACAGCGCGCCTGCTCTTAGTTCCGACTGTACCAGGCGCTTGATACGAGGATGTCGGACGTTGATGAAGGACTCCACGTAGGCCGCATAATCCTTGATGAGATCGCCGCGTAGCCTGAATACGTCCAAGAAAGCCTCTCCTGAAACCCGACACGTCGAATGCCATTATAACGGTGGGCGCTCCATCGGACAAGGGAATTGCGTTTCCAGTAACCGAGCATTCGGGATGCACACGCGCTCGGCGCATGGTCGGAACGCCACTAAAAAACTTCCTGCGCCGAAGCGGAGGACGACACGGCCATTTGCGGGCCTAGCCGGAGAAGCCGGCGAACTTCCCCAGTGCGGACAGGCTGCCGTTGAAGACGTCGTGGTCGTAACCC
>DATNPP010000403.1:0-2731 GCA_036703175.1 Oscillatoriaceae cyanobacterium | reverse complement strand
GATCCGACGCCGCAGCCCACGGTCGACGGCACGTTGATCTCCGGCCTGATGCGAATCGACGCCAGCTACGTGATCGCGGCGGGCGGCGGCAACGTCATCGCCGCGGGAGGCGGCAACGTGATTGCGGCCGGAGGCGGCAACGTCATCGCGGCGGGCGGCGGTAACGTGATCGCGGCAGGCGGTGGCAACGTGATCGCGGCCGGCGGCGGCAACGTCATCGCGGCAGGCGGCGGCAACGTGATCGCGGCCGGGGGCGGTAACTACCGCGTGCTGGATGCCAGCGCGTGCAGCGATACGCAAACGCTGCCGACCAGCCCCACCGCGAGCCTGGATCCGAAGCACGTCCCGCCCGGCACGATTCTGCCCGCGTCCGGGACGGTGGTGGTGCCGGTCTCCCTCAAGACGGGCAAGGTCTTGGGGCCCGCCGTTTTCACGGACAGCACCGGCCATTACACGGTCACCGTTCCGAAGGGCACCGAGAGCGACGTGATGCTGGTCGCCGGCGTGCCCGGCAAAAGCGCCAGCGATCCCCTCGTGACAGATCCGCGCCTGCAATACACCGTGCTCGCCGCGATGAGCGCCAGCGGCACGCCCGAGATCGACGAGGACACCGCGACGCTGACGCGCTACTTGCGCAGCACGATGCGAGCGCGCCTGGACGCCCTGTTGCAGCCGGCCCTCATCGCCTCGTCCGCCTCGGATACGGCCTTGCTCAAAATTCCGAACATTCCTCCCGCAGAGCAAACGGTCATCAACGCCTACGCCGACGTGCTGCGAAACGAGGTCAAGAGCGCCCCGTTCTTCACCGGCGTGGAGAAGACCGACACGCCGCACGTGCTTCAGCTCGCCCAGCGGATCTCCGATTCGCTCGTCGCCCAGATCGACCTCAACAAGGTGAACCTGGATCCGGCCATGGCCAAGGGTTGGACGATGGCTTCCGCGAACTCGAATCAGGGCGTGATGAAGCTCATGCTCGACGAGATGCGACTCATCCGCGGCGCCGCGGACGCCAAGCTGGCCGAGAACCCGCATTACTTCGACGACAAGCCGTACATCACCGCCGCCAATCTGAGTTTGCCCGCCGGAGCGGCGCAGTATCAGATTCTCAAGGGGTCGGATCTGTGCGACTTCATCGTCAATTACTACTACGCCAGCTCGGATGCCAAGTTCGGCCTGACGAGTCGCGCGGTGATCGAGGATCTGGGCCTCGCCTGCGACGACACCACCGCGGATCAGGTCTACTACGAAATCTGGGGCTGTGCGAACAGCATCCTCGAGAAGATGCTGCCGCTGCTGACGACCGATCAAAAGGACATCAGCACGACGATTCAGTCCTTCACGCCTTCTCCCTGAATCATCAGCTTTTCGCGCCATTCGGCGCCGACGGCACGTGTCCGATGTCCTACTCGCGTGCCGTCCGACCTGATAAGATAAGGGGCCCGAAGGAGGCCCCATGGCGGAACCGCAGCACAGCATCGAAACGCAATTGACCTCGTTCCCGAGCACGACGCGCCATTTTCTGTGGAACGACGACTACATCGAGCTGTTGGCCCACAAGCTCGATCTGCAGAAGGTCCGCACGCTGGTGGACATCGGCAGCGGCTTCGGCTTCATCGCGGGCCTGTTCGGCCTGTACATGAAGCCGGGCAGCCAGGTCTACGGCTTCAATCCGGACGCCAAGCTGATCGCCGACGCGCAGGCGCGCGCCGAGGCCAACCCCTTCTCAGTCAGCTTCCGCTACGAGGTCGTCGCGCCCGAGCGCCTGCCGCTGGAAGACGCGCAGGCGGACCTGGTGATTTGCCAGTACGTGCTCTCCAAGGTCGCCGATCCGGACGCCGTGCTGAAGGAGATGGTCCGCGTCGTCCGCCCGGGCGGGCGCGTCGTGGCCTTCGAACCGAACATGATGATCCAGTCGCTGGTGCTCGACACCGCCTCCAGGCACTACACGCTCGAAGAGCGCGTCATGCAGGTGCGCTACCAGGCCTTCTACGAGACCGGCAAGGCCTTGCTGGGACACGGCGAGGAGGCGATCGGCGATCGCGTTCCCGAGCTTTTCCTGGCAAACGGATTGAACGTTCTCGACGTGCGCCTCTCGGACAAGGCCGCCGCCGTCTACCCGCCCTACGCCGGTGAAGAACAGCGCGTGCGCCTCGAGGAACTGACGACCTGGCAGGATCGCTTCACGGCGCACGAAGGCTTCATCCGCGCGTGCTTCCTCAAAGGCGGCGGCAACGAGCGCGAGTTCGAGCAGTTCCGCGCCTGGGAGCTGGCCGAGAACGCGCGATTGCGCGAGCAAATCGCGCAGGGCCGCTTCGTGCACCCGGGCGGCATGCTGACGTACATCGTGATCGGCCAGCGCCCGGATTAGAGCGCCTGGCCGGCCTCGTCTTCGACCTGCCAGAACTCCTGGCTCCAGTTCGCGGGCTCGAGATGCGGCGTGGGCTCGGGCTTGCGGCCGAACAGCGCCAGCAAGCGATACAGCCAGCTCTGCTTGACGGCCGCTAGCTCCTCGCGCAGCGCGAGCGCCTCCTGGGCCGTCCGGCGCGCCTCTTGATCGGCGCGCTCGTTCGCTTCGCGCAGCACCGTCTGATGGCGATGCGCCTCGGCCAGCTGCTGCACCAGCCCGTCGGTGCGCTCGTCGGCGTCTTTCAGGCGTTGCGTGAGCGCGTCGTGCGTCCGGCCCGCCTTGGCGAGCTCGTTGCGCACGGCGCGCTTGAGCGCCGATTGCTCG
>DATNPP010000621.1:0-2404 GCA_036703175.1 Oscillatoriaceae cyanobacterium | reverse complement strand
GGATGGGTGCCGGTCGGGCTCGTCGTGCGCTTCGAGACGCCTACCGGCGATTGCACGGTGCAGGCGCACAGCAGCAAACCGGCGACGAGGCCGCTCTGGATCAAAAGGCGCGGTGTCATAGGCTAGCTCCCGCCCGTCGGGCTCGGTGTGGGGCCGGGCGCGACGCACGCTGTCGCCGTGTCGCTGGCCGTGCCGGTGGCGTCGGAACTGAAGTTGCCGATGACCGTTTCGAGGGTGTTCCGACCGCTCGCCGGCAGCCCCGTGGCGGTCGCCGCGTCCGGGTCGAGCTGCTGCAGTTCCTGGAAGGCGGGCAGCAGGAAGCTCAACGTCGTGGCCCGCACCAGGGCCATCGAATCGATGCCTTGCACCGTCTTCGCCCCGATGCTGTCCAGAATCGGCGGCAACTCCTGGTCGAGCACCGACGTGCTCTGGCCGGGACGCTCCGGATCGGGCTCGCCGTTCGCGCCGATGATCTCGCGCACGACGTAGTCGCCGAGCTCGTTCGCGTAGGTCATCGGATACATCGTGGTGGGCTCGCAGTGGTTCCACGGGATGGTGTAGGGCGGATCGAGCTGGCTCGTCTTGCTCTGGGCGAAGAAGGCCGGGTCCTGCGCCAGCTTGGCCGCGGCATCCTCGCGCACCGTCTTGAGCAGCAAGACGGCCATGTTCAGGGCCTTCTTGTCGTCCGCCGGCAGCGCATTGATCGCCGCCGTGGTGCTGGAGGTGGGATTGCCGTCGCCGTAGAGCGGGCTCAACGCGACGTCGGCGAGGTCCGTGTGCTGGTCCGCGCTGAGATGCGCCAGAACGGCATCCGAGATCTGATAGGCGAGCTCGGCGCGGGCGACGCGGTTCATCGGCACGTGGGCCGCGTCGACCTGCGCGCGTAAACCGGCGAGCACCGGCTGCATCTGAGCCTTGAGCGGGAAATCGCTGATGTTCTGGCCGCCCAGCAGGTCGTCGATCAGCTTGGTGACGTCCGGCTCCATGAGCACGTCCGTGAGGCGCGTGGCGAAGGCGATGAAGATGTACTTCGTCGCGAGCGAGACGTCCTCGTCGATGTCGCCGGTGGTCTGATTCTGAGGATCGACGACCGTGCCGACGCGCAGATGCGGATCGCCGAAGCGCGGATCGTTGGCGCTCGTGGCGGGAACCGCGGCGTAAATCAGCACGTTCTCGGTCGTGCCCTGCGGCACCGTGACCTGGTACGCGCCGGTGCCGTCCGTCAGGACGGACGGGCCGAGCGGCTTGCCCGTGTCCAGCGAGATCGGGACGACCATCATGCCCTTGACGGGCAGCATCGTGCCGGGGGCGATCGCCTCCGTCGAGGCCACGTTGAAGCCGAAGATCCGGTAGTTGCCGGCTCCCGCGGCAATGACGTTGCCGCCGCCGGCCGCGATCACGTTGCCGGCGCCCGCCGCGATGACGTTGCCGCCGCCCGCGGCGATCACGTTGCCGGCACCGGCCGCGATCACGTTGCCGGCACCGGCGGCGATCACGTTGCCCGCACCGGCCGCGATCACGTTGCCCGCACCGGCGGGAATGACGTTGCCGGCGCCGGCCGGAATGACGCTGCCGCCGCCCGCCGCCAGGAGGTAGCTGGCATCCAACTTGACGAGACCCGTCAACAACATCGTCGGCACGCTGGGCGAGGGCGAGGTGGGCGGCGTGCTCGGGCTTTGCTTCCCGGCGGGCGTCGACGCCGTCGCGGAGGGTTTCGAAGAGGGCGCGGCGGTCGGGCTCGGTTGAAGGTGGCCCGTATTGGCCGGGCGCTCGAGGATGCCGTTGGGATTTTGGCAGGCCGTCAGCACGACCAACGCCGCCAACGTGGCTCCCGAATAACGCCGCATCCCGTGTCTCCTTCTCTCCGTGTTCGGCCGGTACGCCTTATCCCTCGTTTACCCGTTCCCATGGCCAGCCAAACTGGAGGACGCTCGTGCGCCGACCGATCGAATCGGCTATACTGAATGCCACCGGAGGTAACGCCCATGCCCCATATCGCCGCCGAGGCCATTCCCCTCAATCTCGCCAAGCCGAGCGCCCCGTTGATGGTGACTTGCCTGGAGAACGTGGACCTCACGCCCGATAGTCCGCACGACAACCGGCACATCGTGCTCGACCTGGGCGATTCGGGCTTTCGCTACCTGGAAGGTCAATCGGTCGGCGTGGTGCCGCCGGGGCTCGACAAGAACGGCAAGCCGCACCGTCTGCGCCTCTATTCGATCGCGAGCTCGCGCTACGGGGACGACGGCGAGGGCAAGACGATCTCGCTGCTCGTGAAGCGCACCGTCTACACGGATGCGGACTCCGGCGAAGAGGTGCAAGGCGTGGCGTCGAGCTACTTGTGTGACCTCAAGCCGGGCGATCGCGTGCCCCTCATCGGGCCGGTCGGCAAGCACTTTTTGCT
>DATNPP010000616.1:0-19979 GCA_036703175.1 Oscillatoriaceae cyanobacterium | reverse complement strand
GTTCCAGTTGCTCGACAGCGCCTGCAGCTTGCGCGTGGCGCTCGACGGCGTCTCTTCGCGCAGGCGGTCCGCCTCGGGCGTCGACAACCGCCCGACTTGCCAGTCGTAGGCAGTCGGATGGGCGAGGTGCTCGAGCAACGCCTGGCGCGCGATCGTGAACGCGCTCGTCGCATGTTCGACGCTCGGAAGTGGCGCGCAGGCGGGGATCGCCGTGCACAAAACGGCGATTCCCATCGACCGCCAGAATGGCAGTGTGTACTTCAACCGCTCCTCCAACTCGAACGCTGCTCCCACTGAGGGAGCCCACGGCTGTGTCCCCCTCACAGCCTGACCCAATTGACATATACCCCGAGTCGAGGCGAACAGCCAAACGATTGCGAGTTCTTGATGATGCGTGCGTTTTGGATGGTTTTTCAGGCCACTGAGACCGGCGCCGCGCGATTGATTGACATGTCGATGAGTCTTTAAATTTTGGTCAAGCGGGCCGGAGGGGCGTGCTGGGGTGAATCGGGGGCCTAGGGCGCTCCGTGCGCGTGCAGGCGGCGATACAGATCGTGCGCGAAGGCCACCACGACGGGATTGGCACGATCGCGCGCCAGCACGTGCTTCACGCATCGCCAGGCCAGCGGTGTGTCGCCGCGATCGTCCGCCAAGCGCGCGGTCGAGAGCCAGAGCGACTCGAGCTCGGCGCCGGAAGTGCTCTTGATGTCCATGCCGCCGGCGCCCTCGGCGAGCGTGAGCGCCTGCGTCGCTTGTGGCAACGCCCCTTTCATCAGGTCCAGCCGGGCCAGCTTGCGGCACAGATCGCTGCGCAGGTCCGGCCGCAAGGCCATGAGGGCCTCGATCTCGGACTGCAGCTTGTCCGTCGCCGCGGCGCGCGCGCCCAGAAAGCCCTGATGCTCGAGGAACAACTCGAAATCCAGATTGACCGCGCTGGCGCGCAGGTCGCTGCCCGGCTTGGCTTGCGCCAGCAGTGGCGTGAGCAAGTCACGCGCCTGCGCCGGCAGCTTGGAGCGCACATCCCAGTCGATCTCGGCGAGGCGGCCGCGCGGATCGTCCGGAAAGCGCCGCCGCCAGGTGTCGAGGAACATGCGCGCCACGAGCAGGCGATCCGACTGGAGGTTCTGGTACGCGACGATGTCCGCGAGTTCGTCGGCGCTGAGCGGCGCGCCGCGCTGCTTGAGCGCGCGCATGAAGTCCAGCTGGGGCGTCGAGGGCGTCGGCAGGGCGATGCGCTGATCCTCGGTCAGCGGATAATGGGCCTCGTCGTGGGCGTAGAAGGCCAGCGGCGCGCGGAACTCGAGGATCGGGTGCTCCAGGCGGTTCACCTCGCCGGGGCCCAGCAGGCTGTGGAAGCGGTGCGCGGTGAGGAACTGAGCGGACAGGAAGGTCATGGGCGTGTGAATGCCCATCTTGGCGAGATCGTGGCGCACCTGCGGCCGGGCCATGCGTGCTTCGAGCGCGGCGTAGTCGAACTTGGGCGGCGTGAGGCTGCCCACCATCACGAGATCGCGTGCGCCCGCCTGCCACAAGGTCACGTACGGGAACTCGTGGCCGAAAGTGCGCAAAATCAGCTGCACGGTCGCGTCGTCGATCTCGTAGAGCTGGAACCATTGCACCATCACGCCGCCGGGGTTCAGATGACGCTTGACGAGGCGGAAGTAGTCCTCACTGAAGAGGTTGCTGATGCCCGCCATCCAGGGATTCGAGGGCTCGTTCACCACCACGTCGAAGCGCCGCTTGCTCAAGCGCAAGTAGCTCAGCGCGTCGTCGAGGTGCAGCCGCAGACGCGGATCGTCGAGCACGTGGTCGTTGTACGGGGCGAACAGGCGCGCGGCCTGGACCACCGCCGGCGAGATCTCGACGAGATCGAGCGAGTCCAGCGGATGGGTCAACATCGAGCCGGCGGTCATGCCGCTGCCCATGCCGACCAGCAGCGCGCGCTTGGCCTCGGGGTGCAGCAAAAACGCCACCTGGCCGACCATGCGCTGCGTCGGGGCGTCGCCGGTGTTGGTGGCCTCGACCTTGCCGTTCACGCGCAGCTGCAGCTGCTTTTGAATCTGCGTCACCGAGACCGTCGCGTTGACGTCGTCCTTGTAGTAGAGGCACTTGAGGTGGTCGTATTCCTGCTGGAACTCGGCGAGCGTCTCGCCGCGATAAGCCAGCGGGTAGCGGTACGCGCCGCCCGCGAACAGGCTGAGATCCCACGCCGGCACGAGCCAGCGCGCGATCGCGAGCACGGCGAGCGCCGCGCCCGCCAATTGCCAGCGCCGGCGTGCCGGCGCGTCGCCCGCGAGCGCGAGCGTCGCCACGCCCAGCAGCACGCTCGCTCCGGCGCAGACGCCGAACAGAGGCTCGAGGCCGATCAGCGGCAGCAACACCAGCCCCGTGAGCAGCGCGCCCGCGACGTTGCCGAGCGTCGTGACGCCGAAGGCGCCGCCCAGTCGCGTGGCGAGCTCGTCGAGCGAGCGCGTCACCACCCGGCTGCCGAGCGGCAGCGTCATGCCGATGAGCGTGGTCGGCGCCGCCATGAGCGCGAAGCAGAACAGGAAGCAAAGCCCCTCGAAGAGCGGGAAAACCGCCGCCGTGCGCGTCAGCAATCCGCCGAGCACGAAAAAGTCGTACGGCAGCGTGCCCATGACGGGCAGCAGCAGCAGCACCGCGAGGCCGGCCGCGATCTCGGCGATCGCGAAGGCCCGTAGCGCGTTCCAGCGGGCGCCCCAGCGCTCGACCACCAAACTGCCGAGCGCGATGCCCGCGATGAAGGCCGCGAGCATCAGCGCGAAGGCGTACGCCGAGGAGCCGAGCACGAGGGCCAGCAAGCGCACCCACGCGTTCTCGTACGCGAGCGTGAGCGCGCCCGACACGCCCAGCGCGAGCCAGACGGCGCGCACCTGGCGCGGCGTGTAGCGCTTCTCCTCCTCGGCCTCGGCGGGAGGTTCCGCGACGGGCCCGAGCCAACGCCCCAGCGCCAGCGCGCCGCCGCCGAGGGCCAGATTGAGCGCGGCGGCGACGTCGGTCGTGAAGTTGAGCCCCATTCCCGGCACGAGCCACAGCCCGGCCAACAGCGCGCCGACGACGCCGCCCGCGCTGTTCAGGAAGTACAGCCAGCCGACCTCGCGCGTCATGCCCGCCAGGCGGTTCGTGAACGCCCGCGCGAGGGCGGGCAGCGTGCCGCCCATCAAGAAGGTCGCGGGCAACAACGCGCAGGCCGCCAGCGCCAGGCGCACGCAGAAAAGGGCGAGCGGCGAGGTGTGCACGGGCTGGGCGATCGCCACGTAGGCATGGTCGAGCCCCGCGAAGATCCACGGCGAACAGAGTCCCCACAGCCCCACGCCCAGCTCGAGCACGCCGTAGAGGCGCACCGGATGGGGCTGCCGATCCGCGAGGCGCCCGAATCCGACGTAGCCGAGGGCCAGGCCGCCGAGGAAGACGGCGAGCACGATCGCCTGCGCCTGCGCCGTGTTGCCCAGGGCGAGCGCCAGATCGCGGGCCCAGACCACCTCGTAAATCAGCCCGGCGATGCCTGAGAGCAGAAACAGAAGCGAGAGGCCCCAGCGGGCGGATTGGGTAGGCGATGTCGGCATCGAATACTCTTTTTATCGGGCGAAGCGCAGCAGCGTTTGCGATTCGCGGTAGCTCTGTGAGAGCGGCAGCACCTGCAGGCGCTGAAGGCCCATCACCGCGCGGGGAGCGAGCGTCGCGTCGTCCCACGCGATCACCGTCAGGCCGTAAGGCGCGTTTCCGACCAGGGACGGCTCGCTGAGCGCCAGGCCGGTGGCCGTCGTGAAGGCCTCCCACACCATACCCGCGTCGCTCGAGAGCGTCACTTGATACCCCGTCGCGCCCGGCACCGCACTCCAAGCGACCGGACTACCGGGGATGACGGCCGTCGCGGTGGCGACGGGCGGCGGCAACAGCGTCGCGCTCGCCTCGGTGTCGGGCGTCGAGAAATCGATGGGCAACGGCTCGACGTGCACGCGCGACGAGACGCCGTTCATGCCGTCGACGGCCGAGGCGTCCAGCGCGTAGTGCGCGCCCGGAATGTCGGCCACGAGGGCGCCGTCCGTCGCGAACCCGACCGCCATCGCCGTGCCGTCCTGGCCGACCAGATCGACGTGCGAGAGCGGGGGCAGCGCGCCCGTGCCGGTGACGTGAAGCGTCAAACGATGCGCGGCGGGCACGAGGCGCATGGGGTCGATCGCCGGCGTGCCGGGATCGAAGTCGATGATCTCGTGGGCCAGGTCGGCCTGAATGCCCGTCGCGACGCCCATCCAGGGATAGTCGCCGTCGCCCAGGGCGATCAGCGTGCCGTTCACCACGCGGCGATCGGGCGTGTAGACGGAAAGGCTGAATTGCCCCGCGTCGTTGGTCGTGGTGGGCGCGCCGGCGCTGCCGTGGCTGTCGCCGAGCGTGACGGTGACGCCGGCGGCCGGATTGCCGTCGCCGTCGACGAGCGTGCCTTTGAGCAAAATCGGGTAGTTCGCGGCCGTGAGGCTCGTGTCGGCGCTCGTGGTCTGCGCGCGCAGGTGCAACGCGAACTCGCCCGTGCCCGGCAATCCGGCGATCGCCGAGGCGGCGTAACCGTTCGCGCTCGCGACGAGCTGGCCGTCCCGAGGCAGCGGCCCGGCGAAGGAAAAGTTCCCACCGGCATCCGTCGTGGCGACACGGCCGTCGCTGGTCCGCACGAGCGCGCCGGCGAGCGGTTGCGCCCCGTCTCCGCCGAGGCCGATGACCTGCCCCGTCACGGGGGCGCCTGCGACGCTGCCGCCCCCGCCTGCGCCGCCGGAAGACGATGTGGCCGGTGGCGGCGTCGCGGAGGCCGAGGGATGCGATTCCGTACGGACCGGGACGCTCGTTTGCGGCGGCGCCGGCACCGCCTGCAGCCCGAAGCGCGCGTCGGCGTAGCCGGAAAGCCCCGGGCGCGCGGAACACCCCAGCAATCCGACGACCGCGAGCAAGGCGACGGGGCGCATCAGTGGTCGTATTGGTAGATTCTGCCGTCGCCCATGCCGAAGAAGACGTTGGGGGTGCTGCTGTTCGGGTCGAGGATCAAGTAATCCGCCGCCGCATTGCTCAGCGCCGTGGTCCACTTCGGGGCGCTGCCGACGAGCTTGCTGTTGTTCGAGGAGAGCGGCAGGCTGATCTTCGTGAACGAGTAGACGAAGTTCGTCGGCGCGGCCGTGTTGCTCGGGCTGGGATAGCGATCGAGCACGTAGAGGCTCGCGCCGTCGTAGGCGACGGCCGGCACGGTGTAGTTGGCGACGCAATACGCCTTGCTGTCGTAAGTCGAGCCGCTGTTGACGCCGTAGGTCGAGTTCTGGAAGATCGTGTAATCGGCCGAGGTCGAGGTGTCCGAGAAGGCCGTCGTGTTGCTGTAGTCCAGCTCGTAAAGCGCGTTGGTGTAGAAGACGTAGACCCTCTTGTTCAGCGAATCGATGATCGGCGCCGTCTCGATCGACGGGGTCGGCAGGTTCACGTTGGTGATTTGAAGCTTCAAAATCGGCCGCGTGTCGTTTTTCGAGCCGCCGGGCGAGCTGTCGGCGTTGAGCGGATTGTTGTCGAACTGGACGCCGAGATAGGGACCCGAGCCGTTCTTGTTCTGCGAGGTGCTGCCCGTCAGCGGCCCGTTCGGGTAGTAGACCTTGCTGCCGGCGTCCGTGTATTTGAGCGCCAGCGCGTAGGAGTAATCGTTCGGCACCGTGGAGAAAGCGGCGTTGACGTTCCACTGGTCCTGCTTGCCGGCTTTGTAGTTGACCGTGCCGCTCTTGTTGACCTTGCCGTTGAAGATGCCGACCGGAGAAGATCCGAGGGCCGGGCGATCGGTGTTCGTGAGCATGTTGCTCGCCCAGTAGCCGCTCGAGGGCGTGCTGTTGTAGTAGGACGAGGTGCCGAAGAGCGAGGGTACCAGGCACACGTCGTTCGCGGCCGGCGTCAGCAGCAGCGTGGCGGTGAGGATCAAGCCGCCGGCCGACGGCGTGCTCGGCCCGACCCAGCGCAGATAGGAGACCACCGGACCGCCCTTGGGGGTGCTGCCCGAAGCATGCACGGCCGTGTCGGCCGGCATCAGGTAGCTGTTGTCGTCGACCGACCCCGGGTTGGTGCCCGGCAGGTCGTAATCGGGGCTTTCCGTGTTGATCGAGCCGCCGTCCTGGGCGGCGAGGGTCTCCGTCGTGACGGATTTCCCGTAGTTGTAATTGAGCAAATAGCCGAAGGTGGTATGGGTGCTGTTGTCGTTGAGGAACAGGGGCTGCGAGTTGGTGATCGAGGTGTCTTCGAGGTTGATCCAGTTGCAGCTCGCGCCCGCGTTGACGAAGGCATAGATCGGCGTGCCGTTGGACGGGTTGACGGGATTGCCGAACGCGTCGGTCAAACCGGTGTAGCTGCCGTCTTGAAGCTCGAGTGCCGGGCTCGAATCGATCGGGTGTCCCAGGCCGTAGGACGCGTCGTTCGTCGAGTCGCGCGTGTCCACCACGTTGAAGTTGCCCGCTTCGTCGCCGACGTAGATCACGCCGTCGAGCACGATCGCCGGCGCGCCGATCTTGTAGGTGCCGGCAAGCGGCGTGACGCCCGTCGCCACGTCGTAGACCGTCGGGCCGGCCACGTTCGTGGTGGTCGAATCGGCCGTGACGTTGAACATGCTCACGTTGCCGTCGTTGGTCGGCACGTAGACCTCGTCATGCGTGTCGGTCGTGTTGCTGCCGTACGGATCGATGCAAGGCGCACAGCCGTATCCGCCGCCGCTCAGCGTCGTCGTGTACAGGGTCGCGAGGGTGAGGCCGTCGAGGATGAAGAAAGTGCCGTCGTCCGCGACCACGTAGACGCGCGAGCCCAAGGCGCTCAGCAGAATCGAGGTTCGAGAAAAGGTGTGCCCCAGCGATCGCGCGACGTACTTCGTGCTGCCGCTCGTCGACGTC
This sequence comes from Oscillatoriaceae cyanobacterium, assembly GCA_036703175.1. Classification (GTDB taxonomy): domain Bacteria; phylum Cyanobacteriota; class Sericytochromatia; order S15B-MN24; family JAQBPE01; genus DATNPP01. The sequence continues at coordinate 13,062 of DATNPP010000616.1, read as the reverse complement.
GGCGCGGTCTTGTCCAGCCGAATAATGGTTCCGTTGTGCGTCAGAAAGAAGGCCTTGTTGCCCTGGGGCGTGCCCGCGTTCGCGAGGCAAACGGCGGCGCCGTTCGGCACGTAGTCCGAGGCGGCGCAGCCGTAGGTCGTGAGCGCGATGCCGCTCGACCAGTTCGTGGACTGGCTGGGATAGGCGAGCACCTTGCGATCCGCCGCGGGCCGGCTTTGCGCCATCGAAGCGAAGTAGGTCTGGCGGTGTTGCGTGATCTCGGCGCTCGAGATGCGCTGGGTCTCCCAATCGACCACCTTCGGCTCGGTGAGCGCCGTGGGCGTGATATCGAGCGACGCCCCGCTCTTGGCGAGCGGGTTGACGGGCACGTTTTGGCAGCCCGCGAGCAAAAATGCGAACGCAAACAACCCATGAGCGAGCTTGCGCACGGAGGCCTCCTCGGAAAGCGGCAAAATTCCGACCTTTCCCATTGGTCCCCGAGCTTTCGGCGGGCAAACGCGGGTTCCGATCCGCAAAATGGCCTATTTACTCGTCTTTCAGGCCTCGACCCAGCACGCGGATGACCTCCTGCACGCTGGTCATGCGCCGCAGAGCTTTGCGCTTGCCGTCGTCCAGCAGCGTGAGCATGCCGTTCTTTTGCGCGGCGTCGAGCATCGCGATCGCCGTCTCGCCGCGGTTGATCATCTCTTTGATCGTGCGCGTGACCTCGAGAATCTCGAAGACGCCCAGCTGGCCCTTGTGGCCGGTCTCGTTGCAGGCCTCGCAGCCCTTGCCGCGCGCGAGCGTCAGCGGCGCTTCGAGCGGCTGGCCCAGAAATTCCTTCTCCTCGGCGTCGGCCTCGTATTCCTCGGTGCAGCCCTTGCAGACCTTGCGCACCAAGCGCTGCGCCACCACGCAGAGCAAGGTCGCCGAGACCATGTAGGGCGGAATGCCCATGTCGATGAGGCGGCCCACCGTCTCGACGGTCGAGTTGGTGTGCAGCGTCGAGAGCACCATGTGGCCCGTCAGCGCCGCCTCGATGGCGATTTCGCCCGTTTCCTTGTCGCGGATCTCACCGAGCATGATCGTGTCGGGATCCAGCCGCAGAATCGTGCGCAGGGCCGCCGCGAAGGTCAACCCGATCTTGTGGTTGGCCTGAATCTGCGAGATGCCCTCGACCGGGAACTCGACCGGGTCCTCGATCGTGACGATCGAGTCCGAGTTCTTGTCCATCGCGGCCAAGCTGGCATACAGGGTGCTGGTCTTGCCGGAGCCCGTGGGGCCCGTGACGAGCAAAATGCCGTTCGGCGCGTTGATGTAGCGTTCGAGCTTGACGAGGTCTTCCTTGTCGAAGCCCAGCGCTTCGAGGCCCAAACTGATCGTCTTGGGGCGCAGCAAACGCATGACGACCTTTTCGCCCCAGTGCACCGCGATCACGGCCACGCGGAAGTCGATCTTCTGGCCCTGATGCCGCACGGAGAAGCGGCCGTCCTGCGGGCGCCGGCGCTCGGCGATGTTCATGTCGCACAGAATCTTCACGCGGCTGATGACCGCGGACTCCACCTGCTTGGGCAGCGTCATGATCGTCTGCAGCACGCCGTCCATGCGCAGTCGCACGTCGAGCTTCTTCTCGTAGGGCTCGAGGTGCAGGTCGCTGGCGCCGGATTCGATCGCCTTGCCGAGAATCTGGTTCACCAGGTCGACGATCGGGGCGTCACCGTCTTCGTTGTCCGAGGCGTCGATCGACTGGACGCTCTTGACCTTCGTCTCGCCCATCGTGCCCGAGATGCGCATGGCCTGGTCCACCAGGGCCGAGGCCTTGCGGCGGCCGTAGATCGGCTCGAGGCCGGTTGCGATGTCTTCGCGGGAGAAGCCCACGCCCACGACCATCAAGCCCGTGAGGTGCGAGACCTGATCGAGCAGCTTGACGTCGTAGTCGCGCTGATAGGCGTCCGTGGCGCGCCCGTAGGCGATCACCAGCCGTTCGCCGAGTCGCATCAGCGGAATGATGTGCTTTTGCTTCGCCACCGCCTCGGGAATCAGCGGCAGCACGTCTTCTTCGACCGGGAACTCGGCGAGCGCCGGAATGCTGCCGAGGATCTCCTGCAGCCGCGCCGCGCCCGTGAGCTCTTCTTCCGTGACGAAGCGCTGATCGATCAGCGCCACTTCGAGGCTGACCTGGTTCTGCTCGCGGACGTCTTGCGAGACGGTCAGCTGCCGGCGCGTGATCATTCCAAGATTGACGAGCCACTCGCCAATTTTGTCCTTGTTCGGATTTTCCGTGGTCTGGAGCATGGCGACCTCGCCGGCAATCATCGGCGCCCAACCGCGGTGGAAGGCGGCGGGCGAGGGATAGGGGATTTAACGGCCGGACGTGATCACTTCTTGAGCGGCAGAGGCAGGTCCCCGCTGGGCGTGGACAGGACCACGCGATCCGCGTCGATCGCTTTTACCCTCGCATTCCCGGGGAGTGCGCGGTTTAAACCCACGTCGTAGGTGGCGCCGTTGACGGCGATGACGGCCATCGGAGGCTCCCCGCTTCCGATCAGCACGGCCTCGAGCACGTACGCGGCGCCGCCGGCGCTGGCGGCCGAAACGTCGTCCGAGCCGTTGCCCGGCACCTTCGGCAAGGGCGGAATGGGCACGGGCTTCGGCAGCGACAATTTCACGGGCGGCTCGCGCAGGGCGATCAGCGGCTTGAAGGGGTTGAGCCGCCCGGTGCTGTGCGCGCGGTCGATCGGAAAGGCGTAGCGGCTCGTGAGCGAGCGTTGCAGGTGCAAGGTTTCGGGCAGGTTGGCCGAGGCCGCCGGAGCTTCCGTGATCTTGGCGAGCCGGAGCTCGGGCCGGCGAGCCGCGCCGGGGCTGCGGCGCTCGGGCGGCAGCTTTTGCACGAAGCGCGGCAGCGCGCTCGGCGTCGGCCTCGCGGCGTTGCTCGCGGCCTCGGCCGGTGACGCGGCAGCGCTCGCCGCGGCCAGCTCGAGGTGATGGGACGCGTCTTCGTGCGCCACCAGCTTGACGTGCCCGTCCGTTTCGATTTGCAGCCGGACCTGGCCGTTAACGGCGCTCGCCGTCACCTTCTTGATGCCGCCCTGGTTGATCGCGTAGCTCACGCCCGGGTGCTCGAGGTGCGTTCCTTGCAGCGTGAGGGTCATGCCGCCCTTGCCGCTCGCGAGGTCGTAGCGGGGCACGCCGGGGAGCGTGCGCACCGCCAGGTGGCCGTGCTCGAACGCCACGCCCACGAAGCGGCAGGGCCCCCCGGTGGCCGCCGTGGCGCTCGCGACGGCCGCATCGGCCGGTTCCCCGAACACCCACTCGATCGCCTGGCCCGCCCAGTGAGCGGGAAGCGCCGAGAGGTGGCCGTTCGGGCTCGGCGAGGGCTCCGGCGGCCCGCCGGACATCAAATAGGTGATGGTCACCTGGAACGTGAGCGCGAGCGCCGTGGGCGAATCGGCCGGCTTGGTGCCGTCGCCGCCCGCTTCCGGCTGCAGCGGATCGTGGATCAGGTGCACCTCGTAGCCGTCGATCGAAATCGCCTTGGGCAGCGCCTGGATCGCGGTGATTGCGCTCACGACGTTGGAATATTCGCCGTGTACCTCGATGTCGAAGCTTCGGCGCGTCAGGTCGATCGCCCCCGGGCTCGGCGAGGCGCCCGGATTCGCCTTGGCGCTCGGCGCACCCGACGGCGTCGGGGTGGGCGCCGGCGCGGCCGTGTTGTCCGGATCGAGCTCGACGACGCGCAGGTGGTCGTCGTTGAAGATCTCGTTCAGGCTGTTCAGCGTCTCGACGGTCTTGGCCTCGACGGCGCGATCGCGGTCGGGGCTGTTGCGCAGGTCGAAGTAGGCGATCGAGTCCATCGCCATGCCCTTGAGCTTCGTCTGAAGGGCGTCGACTTGCTCTTTGAGCTGAAGCTGGGTCTGCGTCAGCTGGCGCTTCTGGGCCGTCAGCTTGCCTTGCTGATCCAGTGCGGGCTTGACGAACGTCAGCCCGGAAAAGCCGCTGCCGAGAAGCAACGTGGCGATCGCGACGAAGACGGCGGTCGAGCGCTTCATGGGGACTCCTGAGGCGCGGAGACGGCCGCGACGGCGGCGCCCGGCGTAGCTGCGCGCGACGGATCGATCGTCACGTCGATCGTGTAGGTGTAAATGCCCTTGTCGTCCAAGCTCAGGTCCTTGACCTGCACCTGGCTGACCTCCTGGTACTCGGTCAACATGCGCGCTAGCGTCAGCCCGCCGGACTGCGAGTTGGCCATGCCCTTGATCTCGACGGTATTGGGCGCGGGCGCCTTGATGCTCGTCAACCAGGCGTCGGCCGGCATGATGTCGTTCACCTGGGCCATCAAGGAGACGGCGAGGTTCGTGCGCGCCTCGTTGCCGATCAGCGTCAGAATCTGCTGATTGACGTCCTGCTGGCTCTGCAGGTCCGTGAGCTGCCCTGATAGGCCGCTGTTCGTGCTCGTCAGGGCCGCGATGTCGCCCTTGAGCAGGCTGTTCTGGTGGCCGATCACATGCGTGCCGATGTACCAGAAGCAGGTCAGGCCCGCGACGAACGCCGTGCCCGCGACCATCGCGGCCACGCCGGCCGTGCGATCGAAGCGCAGCGCCTCCAGTTGGGTCTGGAAGTTGACCAGCGTCGCGTTCTGCTTCGAGCCGGAGCGGTTGAGCAAATCGAGGGTCGGAATGCGCGTCTCGAGGCCCCACAGCGCCAAGCCGAGCGCCGCGGGCGTCACCTGCGACAGTGCCTCGGGCGGCAGCCGGCGGCACCAGTAGTCAATGCCCGTGGCCTGCAGATGCAGATCGGTGTGGCGCTGGAAGTAGTCGCTCATCTGCGCCGTTTCGGCCAGCGACCCCTTGGCGACCAGAATCTCGCGCTCGCGGCCGGACTCCGAGCGCAGCGTGCGTGAGATCTCGGTCTCGATGAACTGGAAGCGCTGCTCGATGCCTTCCTCGTCCCAGCGCTGCGAGCTCACCTCGCGCCAGTTCAGCAGCTTCTGGCCGAACCAGCTGGTGATGACCAATCGGCCGGACTGGACGATCACGCCGTCCCAGACCTCGGAGTCCGAGAGCTTGAAGTGCACCATGGCGCGCAGCGCCGCGTACTGGGCGATGTCGATCGCGATCAGCCGCAACTTGGCGACCTGCAATGCCTTCTTGTAGGCGTTCATGAGCTTCTGCGAGACGGCCGCGTAGAAGACCGTCGAGCTGTCCGTGTCGGTGTCGACCGTGAAGTAGTCCACGAGCGGCTCTTCATCGCGGAACAGCGTGTACTGCTCGGCCTCGGAGAGCACCACCTGCTGCAGCTGGTTCGCCGGAATGCGCGGCAGGCTCACCAGGCGTGCGATCGCCCGCTTGCCCGCGAAGCCGAGCACGACGTTGCGGCAGCGAATGTCGCAGCTGCGCCAGAAGTCGGCGATCAGCTCCCCCAGCGCCTGCGGGTTCGTGATGTCGCCTTCTTCGTCGACGCCGGATTCGTGCGTGTCGAGATGGTGGTAGAAGTCGAAGGCGATCGCGCCGTTCTCGTCGCGGCTGCATTGCACGGCTTCGAGACTGGTCGGCGAGATCAAAAGGCCAACGAACTGCTTGGGTTTGGCCGCCACGGGATCCTCAAAGGAAGCGTTGCGCTGATGGGGTTCAGGGCGATGATAGCGGTCGGCCGCGCCGTCAGCAGTGAATTATGCACGCCGACCGGGGCCATTATTCCCGGAAACCCTGATTTAATGCGCCAAGCGAGGCTCTGGAAAGCCGCGAGGTTCCGAAGGACGGGCCTTCGGAACCTCGCGTGTGTGCTTACCAGTGGTGGTTGTGGTAGGGCGTGGGCGTCGGGCTGGGGAAGTAGTGCCCGTGGCCAGGCGAGGAAGTGGGGCTCGGCGAAGGACTCGGCGAGGGACTCGGCGACGGGCTCTCGCTGCCCGGCGGGTTGCCCTGATTGTCCGTCATGCCCAGGTACGTCGCGCTGATCGTGTTGGTGCCCGGCAGATGGAAGGACGTGATCTTCACCTTGGCGAAGCCCACGCAGTGGTACTGCGCGTTGGCGCCGCTGCCGGTCGCCGTGTCGTAGACCGGCACGATGATCGCGTAGTTCATCAGGTTCTCGAGATCCCGGCGCACGCTGTGCGAGTTCGAGATGCCCGTGTCGCCGTTGATCCAGTCGCCCACGTCCAGCACGTGATTGGACGCATTGTCGGGGTCGACGTAGGTGTTCACGTTGCCGGGAACTTGCAGGCTTCGGTCGAGGGTCGGCTCGCTCATCGAACCATTCCAGGACAGCCAGCCGAAGTTGCCGCTGCCCGAGCCGCAGTAGATGTTGGAGAGGGCATCGCCCGGGTTCTTGCCCGTCAGCACGCTCTGCTGCAGCGCGATCGGATAGAGCAGCGCCGTGTCCTGGGTCGTGGCCGTGGGCGAAGGCGTCGGCGTATCGGGGGTCGAGGGCGTCGGCACGGGCGTCGGCACCGGGGTCGAGCCGCCGGTCGGGGCCAGAAAGACGTTGAAGGAGTTCTGGAACAGCAGCGGCGAGAAGACGTACGCGTACCGCGCGTTGTTGTTCGCGTCGGGATCGTTGGCGCTCGGCCACTGCGGGCTGGGCGCGGGGCTCTTCGGCGTGTTCAGCGAGGCCGTCTTGTAGCGCTTGGTGTCCGCGACCGGGTAGTTGAACCAGTCCGCGTCGTCGGGCCGGCCCGCGGCGATCCAGCTGTCGTAGAGCGGGTAGGCGACGTGAATGCTCTGGCTCTCGAGCGGCCAGGACCAGTTGCCCGGCACCACCAGCGCCCAGGGATCGCCTTTCGAATCGACCACCTTGACGATCTTGCCGCTGTCGTCCTTGTAGTAATCGACGCCCGTGGTGGCCGTGAAGTCGCCGCTGCTGTTGCACAGCGGCCGGTGGACGTCCACGTTCGTGTCGAATACGTGCAAATAGGCGTCGTACGGCGGCGACATGGTCGTGCCGAAGGGGTTCTGAGTCGGATGGTCGAAGGTCACGTCGACGACGGTGGTGTACGAGCCCGAGATCGTGGTGCCGGGGACGCTGTTGGTGCTCCAGCCGTCGCTGCCCGGCGGCAGGGCCACCTTGGTGTCCGGAAAGACGTCGACGTACTGGCGCGACGAGACCTTGAAGCTCTCGTGGCCGCTCGTTCCCGAGAGCATGCGGCCCTCGGCGTCATAGCGGTAGACGTTGACCGTGCCGTCGCCCTGCACCAAGCGCGACAGGTCGATGCGAAAGGCGTGATGGTAGCCGGCGCCGCGGGCCTGCCCGAAGAAGCGCATGTAGCTCTCCATCAACATCGGGCGCTTGCTTGTGTCGCTGTTGTCCGGATCGCCGGGCGAGTAGGTCTCGTTGACGTAGAAGCTGGTGACGAAGTCGTTGAAGTCCGCGTCGCCCTGATTGGGATACAGGTCCTCGAACGCGAGCGAGGCGGTGTCGCCGGCCGTCTTGGGAAAGCGGACGAGGTATCCGCGCGTGGCGTCGAGCGGAAAGTCGTCCTGGTCGTCCGGAATGCCGTCGCCGTCCGAGTCCTTGTTCGGATCGCCGGCCTGGCTTTGCTCGAGCCAGCTCCAGGTCAGCGCGCGCGGCGCCTCGCAGCTTTGCAGGTGAAAGGGCACCATGTCGTCTTTGCCGAGCTGCGCGTCGACGCGCAGCAAATTCCCGCTCACCGCGCTCGAAACGCCGTAGGTGAGCGAGTCCGGCGTGGGAATCTCGGGGTCGTCGCCCGGCGGATCGAATTTGCCGTAGGCGAACTCCACGTTGCTGATCATGCCCTTGGAGCCCATCGGCGTCATCGATTGCCAGCTCGTGCCGCCGTTGGTGCTCTGCTGCAGCTCGCCGCCCGGATCGACGGCGCCGACGGCCGGCGGCACGAAGCGCACCTGCTGATTGCTGCCGAGGTCGAGCGAGCTGGCGCCCGGATAGATCTGGTAGGGCGAGCCGTTCGGATCGATCTTGTTGAGCGCTTGATCCATGTTGTCGCCGAGGTCGCGCGCGACCGTCTGCAGCATCGCCTCGTCGTGCACGCCGGTGGCGGCGCGCTGCATCTGGCTCGTGCTGTAGGTCATGGTCGACAGCAGCATCGAGCCGACGACGCCGGCCAGGGCCGTCTCGATCAGCGTGAACGCGCGCCGGCGCTTAAAGCCCAATCTTGCCATCTTGTCCCTCCATGATTCCGACGCTACGCAGCGTCGACAGGCTGAGCTGGCCGATGGTGTGTCCTTGGTTCTGCATCGTGAGGTCGTAATAGTACAGCTGCTCGGTCGAGGTCTGCGTCATCGAGCGCGAGATCGACAACGAGAAGCCGAGTCCGGGCGGCTCGGTGATCAGCTTGCACTGGGAGTCCTGCAACGGAATGTCGTGCAGCACCCGCAGGCCTTCCGCTTGCGCCTTGAGCATCTCGTTAGAGAGCATGTAGGTGCGCAAGCCGCCCCAGGCATCGTGCGGATTGAGCTGGCTGTAAACGTTGCCGAAATACAGGCCCATGAACAGCGTGCCGACGATCAGCAGCACGGCCGCGAAGGCCACTTCGAGCAAGGTGAAGCCGCGGCGTGCGGCGAGACGGGGCGTCATCACTGCACCACCGTGTAGCTGCTCAGCACCCATTGCTCCCCCGTTCCGGGCATCTTCTTGGCGCCGAAGTCGATCGTCTTGTGAAAGGTGCCCGCGTCGGTGACGAGCGTCGCGACGACCTGGAAGAGGGGGCCGTCCGGCTGCGGCGCCAAGCGCTGAATGGTGCAACTGGCCGCGCCGCCGCTCATGTTGCGCACCAGGGCCACGTCCTGCTTGAAATCGTAGGTCTGGCCCTTGCCGGAGCCGTAGGCCGGCACCGTGAAGGCGTCGTTGGTGCCCGAGTACTGCGCGTCGGGGTTCACGTTGGCGGCGTACATCACCTGGTTCAGTCCCATCTCCGCGAGGTATTGCGATTGAAGCTTGGCGATCGCGATGTGCTCGGATTCGTCGGCCTGGCTGATTTGGTTTTGCAACATCGTGTTGATGCCGGCGATCAAAATGACCAAGGCGATGACGATGCCGAACGCGACCACCAGGACGCTGCCGCGTCGGCGTTTGAATGAGATGCGAGGAAGACGCCTGTGCATGCGGTTCGACTCCTGATGCAATCCTAGGTTGCTTGTATCACGCCGGTGTTGCGTGAGGATGAATTCGGCGTTGCGTTTGGAAGAAGCGTGAATCCGCATGGCATTGTATCGACGCAACGCCGCGGGCACTTTACCAGGTGCCCGGTCGCTGGTCCGGATAGTCCCGGTTCGAGAGGTTGATCCGGAACGCGCCGGTGTTCGGATCGTAGAGCCAGCCGCCCTGGCCGACGGGCGCCGGGCTGCCCATGTGCGGATTGTCCCATTCGTTTTGCGGATCGCCGGATTTCAGGGGAACCGGCGAGGCGGTCGAATCGAAGGTGGCGATGGTCGCCTGATTCATGACCGGATCGGCCGGCAGCGAGCCCGCCGCAGTGCCGGACCAGAACTGCTTGCCGGTGCTGTCCGTGTTCGACTGCACCTCGGACAAGGGCGGCGGGCTGCCGAGGCGGAACTTCTCCATGCCGATGTTGGTTTGCATGGTGCCGACCATCTCGCGCGCTTGCGAGAATCTGGCGCTCTGCTGCATTCCCTGATAGGCGTAGATGCCGGCCGCCATGAGCACCAGCCCGACGGCGATCGCCAGTGACACTTCGACCAGCGTGAATCCTGAACGCCTCGACATGGCGACCTTCTTTCTCGAGTCGGCCATCAGTTGTGGTGGCCCAAAATTCCCATGAGCGGGAAGTACAGGCTCGCGACGATGAACATGACCGTGCCGCCCAGCAGCACGGTCATCATCGGCTCGATCGCGGAGGTGAGGGCCTTGACCGCCTGCTCCACCTCGTTGTCCATGTAGACCGCGGCGCGGGCGAGCATGTCGTCCATGGCGCCCGTCTCGTCGCCGACCGCGATCAAGCGGTTTACCAGCGCCGGAAAGATGTCCGCCGCCACGACCACCACGCCGAGGCGGGCGCCCATCTTGACGTTCTCGGCGATTTCTTCGACCTTCTCCTTGAGCAAGTGGTTGCGCGTGTTCTCGCGCACGGAGTCGAGCGCGCGCATCACCGTGAGGCCCGAGCGCAGCGACAGCGACAAATTGCTGAGCATGTGCGTGATCGTGACCTTGTAGTTCAAATTGCCGAAGACCGGAATCTTGTATTCCACCTTGTCCCAGAGAAACTTGTACAGCGCGGTGCGCGAGAGCTGCCGCCAAACCAGGTTCGTCACGAACACGATCGGCGGCACCATCCAGGCCTTGTGCGTGATGAACCAGCTCAACCAGAGCAGCATGCGCGTGGTGATCGGCAGGCTGACCTTGAACTCCTTGAACAGCTGCATGAACGTGGGCACGATGAAGATCATGAGGCCCGTGACGATCAAGGCGAGAATCGCCAGCACGATCGTCGGATAGGTCATCGCGCTCTTGACCTTCTGCTGCAGCTCGAGTTGCTTGGCCATGTAGTCCGCCAGGCGCTTCATGTTCTCGTCGAGGTTGCCGGTGGTCTCGCCCATGTCCACGAGCTCGATGAAGAGCGAGGGGAACACGTCCGTGTACTCTTTGATCGTCTCGCCGAAACCGACGCCCTGGCTGATGTTGGTGATCATCCCGGTGATGACCTTTTGCAGGTACTTGTTCGTGACGGTTTCGCGCAGCAGATGGAGCGCCTGCACGATCGGCAAGCCGGCCTGCGTGATGGCCGCGAGCTGCTGGGCCATCAGCGTCAGGTCCTTGACGCTCACCTTGGGCGGAAAAATACGCTCGAACAGGCGCTGAAAGAACGTCTGGTCGTAGCTCTTCTCTTTCTTGACCTGCGGGCCGGCCTGGCCCTTGGCGTCGAAGCTGCCCAGCAGGCTGAAGCGAATCGACTTCGGAATCAGGCGTTGTTCGCGCAACTGCGCACGCGCGTTGCGCAGATCCGTGGCCTTGATCAGGCCGATCACCTCGTCGCGCGTGTCGTCGTTGATCGCCTCGTAGCGGTACCAGCCCTGGCGCGCGCGCGCGGCGCGCAACTCCTTGACCTGGGCTTCTTTGGCCTTGCGCTCGGCCTCGCGATGCTTGTCCGCTTCGCTGGGGCCGGCCTTGGCGATCGCCTGCGACAGCCCCTCCACCATCAACGAGAGGCGCGGAATCTCCTTGATTTCGAGCGGCGTGAAGCCGCGCTCACGCAGCAAGCTGCGCGCCGAGCGCGCGCTGTCCGCCGTGAGGCGCTCCGTGACGAACTGATTGTGGAGGTCCTTGGAGACGATCTCAAAGACGGGGCACATTCGGAAAATCTCCGGGCAGCAGGCCAAAACGGGCTCTCCGACCGATTTGAGCATACCCGCGGGGGCGTGCTTTTAAACCCGCGGCGGGTATAATGCTCGCGTGCTGAAACCCCGGCCACCCGGCGATTTCGGCCGTTATGTCCCATTGCCCGAAGGAAAGGCCGAACCATGGCGAATCGCAACGCGCTTCTTCGTCCGCGCACGCTGGGCCTGTCGACGCTCGCGGGCGCCAGTCTCCTCGCCAGCTGCGCGAGCTGGGTGCCGTCGAGCTATCAGGTGCCGCAGCTCTACATCAAGGGCTACACGATTCGCGCCCGCGGCGAGCAAATTGCGGGCACGCCGGATTCCGGAACGCTGAACAACACCCTGACCGTGCTGCAGAACCTCGGCGTGCTGGGCGTGTTCGTGAACCCGAAGTTCATCTTCAGCGCGGATCCGGTGCTGATGCTGCAGACGGCCAACGACTATACGATGCCGGCCGCCGAGACCACCACCGAGCCCGCGGTCGATGTGAAAGGCAACCCGACGACCGAGACGGTCTTCACCAAGCCGCTCTTCATGCTCGATGCGATCACGATCAGCTACCAGGTGCCGAACTTCAGTTTGCCGGACGTGACGCTGCAGGAGAACCTGCCGATCAAGTCCAACAGCTACACGATGCCGCCGCTGCCGTTGCCCGAGCTCGGCACGCTGATTCAGGCGCTCACCTCGGGAGATCCTTCGAAGTCCACGATCGAGGGCACCTTCACCGTCAATCTTCGCCTGCGCGATCTCGATCCGCTGGCGGGCCAGCAATCGTTCACGGTGTCGCGCAGCTTCCCGTTCGAGTACACGACGACCAGCATCCTCGCCGCCAACACCTCGGACAACGTTCCGGGCTTCATTCCGAGCGCGACGTTCACGCCGGCGATCGGCGGACTCGGCGCCGCCCTTCCGAGCGCCGCGCCCACGCAGACGCCTCCGCCGTCGGCCTCGCCGACCGCCTCGCCCGTGCCGCCGGCTTCCGCGCCCGTTTCGCCGATCCCCATCTAGCGCGACGACACACAATCTTTCGGCCCCTCGTGGCGAGGGGCCGAACGCGTTCAGGAATGGATCGCCGGCCCGGGCGGAAGGTGCTCGCCTTCCGGCACCACGTGCGGGGTGACCATCATGACGAGCTCGGTCGTGACCTTGGAGTGCACCGTCTGGCGGAAGATCGGACCCAGGAGCGGCAAATCGCCGAGCACGGGGATCTTGTCCACGTTGTCCTGCACCTGGTCTTGATCCAGGCCGCCGATGATCAGCGTTTCGCCGTTGCGCACGCGCACCTCGGGCGTGTCGAGGCTGCGGGTGCTCTTGAGCGTGGCGAGAATCGAGCCGGCGGCCTGGCCGGGCACCGTCTGGCGCACGAAGGAGATTTCGGGCTTGAGCTCCATCGAGATGTAGCCGTCCGGATTGATCTTGGGCGTGATCGAGAGCGTGATGCCGGCCGTGCCCAGCGTGATGTTCTGATTGGTGATCGTGGCCGTGGTGTTGCTGGTGGTGGTGAACTCGATCTTCTGCACGATGTCGTCGGTAATTTGGATCGTCGAGGTCTTCGAATCCATCGCGACGATCGAGGGCGAGGCGAGCAAGCGCGCCTTGTTGTCGCGCACCAGCGCGTCGATGTGCGCCGTGAGCTGGCTGATTTGCTGCTGCATCGGGTTGTAGTCCGCCGTCAGGCCCTTGGTGGGATCCCAGGCGCCCGTGAGCGTGCCCGACTGGGTATTGAAGGTCACGCCCAACTGATCGGTCGCCGTGCCGTTGAGCTCGACCACCGGACGTC
>DATNPP010000613.1:0-2066 GCA_036703175.1 Oscillatoriaceae cyanobacterium | reverse complement strand
TGTTGAGGAAGTGGGCCGAGATGGCGTACTGTTGCGTGTCTTCCTTGAAAGGCGCGAAGCATTCGAAGCGCTCGGCGGCCACGCGGAAGGCCTCCGGATCGACCCCGCGCAGATAGCGCAGCACCTCCTCCATGCTGGCGTGGAGGCTGTAGACGTCGAGGCCGTAGAAGCCGACTTTGCGGGTCGTCGTGGGCAGCGCGTCGTTGAAGTCCCGCAGCCACTGAACGAAGTCCAGCACCACGGTGTTGCGCCACATCCAGAGCGGAAAGCGCTTGAAGCCCGCGAGAGACTCGAGGGCCGTGCCGCTTCCGCCGCGCACGAACTCGTTCACGCGGTAGGCGTCCGGCCAGTCGCCCTCGATCGCGACGAAGTTGAAGCCCTTTTCTTCGATCAATCGCCGGGTGATTTTGGCGCGAATCGCGTAGAACTCGGCCGTGCCGTGCGAGGCTTCGCCGATCATGACGATGCGCGCGTCGCCGATCAGTTCCATCAGGGCGTCGTAGTCGTGCGGCGAGCCCTCGAGCGGTTGGACGCTTCGGGCGGTCCATTGGGCCAGCTCCGGCCGTACCGCGGCATACCGTCGTTGATCCATCCGATCCTCCCGCGCCGCCGAGCGAACGGCGCTTTCTTTCCCATTGGAGCGGATCGTAGTTCGAATGTTAATGAATGTAAACACATAACAAGGGCTCCAATCGAGGCCTCGACGGGCTCTGCCGTTCAAGGGCGTGCCGGCGGCGTGCGCGCGGGGTATAACTCCCCATACAGCCTAGGGAGGGATGGATGGCGCCCGAGCCCGACATTCTGGCGCGCGCGCGGCGGCTCGACGAAGCCGGCGAGAGCGAGGCCGCTCGAAGCGCTCTGCAAGCGGCCCTCCAGGGGACCTTGCCGCCGGCCGAACGCGTGCCGGTCCAGCGCTTGCTCGTGGAGTTGCTGATCAAGGCGCAGCGCTACGAGGCGGCGATCGCCCTCGTGGCGCCGCTGGCCCGACCGGACGATGCCGAGGCTTGTCTGCTCCACGCTCAGGCCCTTTTGGGCCTGGGGCAGCCCGAGGCCGCCGAGAAGGCGCTGCAGCCGGCGCTGCGTGCCCGGCCCGAGTGGGCCGAGCCGCATCTGGTCCTCGGCCATCTGCGCGGCGGGGCGGCGCGCTGGCCGGAGGCGATTCGCTGCTACGAGGAGGCGATTCGGCGCGACAGCCAGCATGTGGCGGCCCGCTACTACCTCGCCGAGGCGTTGATTCGCACGGGCGACATTCTGCGCGCGACGAGCCAGCTGCACTACCTGCAGCGCCTCGTGCCGCGCTATGTGCCCGCGATACTGCTGCGCGGCGACATCGCGCTGCATCAAGGCGATCATCGCCAGGCGATCGTCGAGTACTGCCGGGCGATCGCGATCGAGTCGGTCGACGCCGAGATCTACGGCCGGCTGGGCAAGGCGTATCTCGCCGTGGCCGATACCGCGCAGGCCCTCAAGGCTTACGAGCGGGCGATTCAGGCCGACGCGGCCTACGCCGAGGGGTACTTCGAGGCGGCGCGTTTGTGCGAGTTGCTCAAGGACTGGCCCAAGGCGCGCCGCTATTATGCCGCGCTCGCGGCGCACGCCCCTTACCGCGCCGAGGCCGAGGCCGGCTTGCGCCGGATCGAGGCCTACTTCGAGCAGTTCGATCTGAGCCGCCCGTCGCCGGTCGCCGAGACGCCGGAGCCCGAACACTTCGAGGCGCCCCAGACCTTCGAGCGCCGATTGCCCCTCGCGAAGCCGCCTCAAGCGGGCACGCGGCCGCTCGCGCAACGGCAAACGCCGCAGCCGCAGAGCCGGACGCAATCGCTGCAAGCGCGCGCGGCGACGCGCCCCCTCAGCCCGTCCAACACCTCGCCGAACCTGGGGGCGGCTCCGCCGAAGCAACGCTCGAACCTGAACCTCGAAGCGCCCAAACCCCAGCCGCCGGCGCCTGGTGCGCAGGGCCCCGAGAAGCCCCCGGAGAAAGACACCCGAGGCTTCTGGCAACGATTGAAGGACAAGCGCAACCCCGACGAGCGTTGAGCGCAGATTAAAGATTCGTTGGCGAAGGC
>DATNPP010000559.1:0-3065 GCA_036703175.1 Oscillatoriaceae cyanobacterium | reverse complement strand
CCTCTATGCGACCTGTGGAACGGTCGCCCAGTGTGTGAAGAAGGACGGCTAACGATGGGTCTCGGTTCGATTTTCGACAAAGCTTTCGTCTCGTTGCAGCAAAAGTCCGGCCGCCAGGTCGGCAAGGACGTCGCCGGCTTCATGACCCGCCAGGGTTCGATGGACAAGGACCTGTTGAGCCTGAGCACCGGCGCCCGCGAGCGTTTGGCCACGTCGGGCGATCAGGCGCTTCAGACCGCCGTCGAGCAAGCCGATCTGTCCGCGGCCAAGGATGCCGCCGGCGCGCTGCAACTGGGCGGCGAGGCCCAGACCCAGGCCCACCTTCAGAGCCTTTACCACGACACCGCCATGAAGGCGCTGCCCACCATCGATCCCAGCGTCGACCAGGAAATCGGCGACATGCAGATCCAACGCGCGCTGAAGACGGCGGACCCGGTCAAGGATCCGCGCGTCACCAACTACGTGCAGGGCGTCGTCGATCGCCTGCAGTCCGCGAGCCACGCGCGCAACAACTTCAAGGTCAACGTGCTCAACAGCGACGAAGTCAACGCCTTCAACGCGGGCGGCGGCACGATGGTCGTGTACACGGGCTTGCTCAAGAGCATGACCAACGAGGCCGAGCTGGCCGGCGTGATCGGTCACGAGATGACCCACGGCGAGAACCGCCACGTGGTGCAGGGCATCATCGAGGGCCAGATGCAGCAGGGCGGCGCCCAGGCGATCGACCAGACGGACAACGTCACGAAGAGCGAGCTCACGAAGGGCATCTCGGCGATCAAGAAGGAGCTCAGCCCGCAGCAGCTCCAAGATCCCAACTTCCCGTTCAAGGACCTCAACGGCGTCGTGGATCAAGGCGTCGCGCAGCATCTCCAGTACGCCGAGTCCGCCGCGCTCGCCAAGGACGCGCTGCAGCGCGCTCAGGAGTCCGAGGCCGACATGGGCGGCGTGCACCGTCTCGCCCAGGCGGGCTACGATCCCAACGCGATGGTCACCGCTTTCCAGCGCCTGCCCAAGGATCCCCCGGCCGGCCCGCAGGACATCTGGCGCGATCACCCGCGCACGGCCGATCGCATCTCGGCGATTCAGAACGCCATCTCCAAGGACAACCTCTCGGGCACCGACCTGGGCAGCGACCGCTACCAGCAGATCCTGAGCCTGCTGAACGGCAAGACCGCCTAAACCTTCGCTTCGACGAGCCCTCTCCCGACGGGAGGGGGCTCGTCTGCTGTGAGTGCCCGCCCCGCGCGGAGAATGGTACAATGGGGCGCTTTGCGAAAGGACGCCGCCATGTTCCAGAAAATGCTGATCGCCAATCGCGGCGAGATCGCCATCCGCATCATTCGCGCCTGCCGTGAGCTGGGCATCTCGCCGATCGCCGTCTACACCGAGGCCGACCGCGAGAGCCGCCACGCCCGCATGGCCGACCAGGCCTTCGGCCTGGGCGACGCCGGCTACCTCGACATGGCGCGAATCTGGGACGTCGCGCGCGAGGCCGGCTGCGACAGCTTGCATCCGGGCTACGGCTTTCTCGCCGAGAACGCCGAGTTCGCCCGTGGCACCGTCGAGCGCGGCATGGCCTGGATCGGGCCCAACGCCAAGGCGATCGCCGAGATGGGCTCGAAGCTCGCCGCGCGCCGCATCGCCGAGAGCGTCGGCGTGCCGATCGTGCCGGGCAAGACGGAGCCTGTGAGCGATCCGGCCGAGGTGCTGGCCTTCGGCGCGCAATACGGCTACCCGCTGCTCATCAAGGCGGCGGCGGGCGGCGGCGGACGCGGCCAGGTGGTCGTGAACACCCCGGACGAGGTCGTGCCGGCGCTCGAGCGCGCGCAGCGCGAGGGCGCGAGCTACTTCGGCTCGGGCGAGGTGTACATCGAGCGCTTTTTGACGCATCCGCGCCACATCGAGGTGCAAGTCGTCGCGGACAAGCACGGCCACGTCGTGCACCTGGGCGAGCGCGATTGCACGATTCAGCGCCGCAATCAGAAACTGGTGGAAGAAGCCCCCTCGCCCGTCGTGAACCCCGAATTGCGCGAGCGCTTCGGCGCCGCGGCCGTCGCCGTCGCCGAAGCCGTGGGCTACGACTCGGTCGGCACGGTCGAGTTCATGTACCAGGACGGCGACTTCTACTTCCTCGAGATGAACACGCGCATTCAGGTCGAGCACACCGTCACCGAGCTGGTCTACGACGTCGATCTGGTCAAGGAGATGATTCGCATCGCCGACGGCGCGCCGCTCAGCCCCAAGTTGCTGAACGCCGCGCCGCAGGGCTGGGCGATTCAGGTGCGCGTGAACGCCGAGGATCCCTCCGCCAACTACCGCCCCACGCCCGGCAAGCTGCTGCGCTACGAGCGGCCCGAAGGCCCCGGCGTGCGCGTCGATTCGGCCGCCTACGAGGGCTGGACGATTCCCAACGCCTACGACTCGATGATCGCGAAGCTGATCACCTGGGGCGCGGACCGCGAGGAGGCGATCGCCCGCATGAAGCGCGCACTGGGCGAGATGATCGTCGAGGGCGTGCCCACGACGCTGCCGCTGCATCAGGTGATCATGGAGAACCCGCACTTCGTGGGCGGCGAGTTCGATACGGGCTTTCTGAAGCAATGCCTCACCGAATCCGAGCAGGCGCGCATCAAAGAAGCGATCGACCCGCTGGTCGCCGAGGGCGAACCGGGGCCGGCCAAGCGCCAGTTCGTCGTCGAGGTCAACTCCCAGCTCTTCCGCGTCACGTTGGCCGAAGAAGGCGGCGCCGCCGCGACGGCCACCGCCGTGAAGCCCAAGGCCTCGGCCAAGGCCGCGCACGCCGCCAAGCCCTCGGACGGCTCGGTGGTGGCGCCGATGATGAGCCGCGTCGTCAAGGTGAACGTGGCCGCGGGCGATGCGGTGAAAGCCGGCCAGCCGCTGGTGGTGGTCGAGGCCATGAAGATGGAATCCGAGCTCACGAGCCCGAAAGACGGCACGGTCGAGAGCGTGGGCGTGCAGGTCGGCGACACCGTCCAGCAGGGCCAGGTGCTCGTCAAGATCGTCTAAGACTACGAAAGGCCGCGGGCGATCGCCCGCGGCCGTTT
>DATNPP010000393.1:0-5885 GCA_036703175.1 Oscillatoriaceae cyanobacterium | reverse complement strand
GTGAACGTTCAAGACCCGGCCGGCAACGCGATCGTCGATACCGACGACGGCACCTCGAACGTGCAGGCCGGGGCGTACTAGGGCCTCAGGCCGCTAGTTCCGCAACTGCTGCCCCTTGGCGACCGCCTGCTGGGCCAGGTCCTGCACACCGAATTCGTCGGCCAGGTTCGCCACGTCCGACGCGTCTTGCGGCGTCTTCGCGAGGGCCAGGGCCTGCGTCCCAATCGTCTTGACCACGCCGACCTTCTCGGGGGACAGCACGTTGAAGGCCGGATCCCGGGTCTGATCGAACAGGTTCATCACGGCAGTCGTGGTGGTCAGCTTCGACATGGCCTTGGTGTAAGCCGCGGACGCGCCCGCGCCGGCCCCGTTTTTCACGGCATCGGGAGCGAAGGAAGCGGCCTGGGCGGGCGTCGCCTGCGCGGCGGCCTTGCTGTAC
The DNA here is from genome assembly GCA_036703175.1 of Oscillatoriaceae cyanobacterium. Lineage (GTDB taxonomy): Bacteria > Cyanobacteriota > Sericytochromatia > S15B-MN24 > JAQBPE01 > DATNPP01. Next base: position 5,446 of record DATNPP010000393.1, on the reverse strand, counting down.
GCGCGGTCGAGGGCGTCTTGCGCCTCGGCGTCCGAGTAGCCGCTCGGCGGCTCCTGCACCTGAACGTTGCCGCTCCAATTGGAACGGTAATCGCGCACGGCCTCGGCGATGGCCAGGCTCGTCTGCAGGCTCGTGCTCAGGTCCGAAGCGCGATCGTAGTAGGGCATCGGGTCCAGCTTCTTCTTTTCCGCCTGCTTGGCGATGTAGGCGGCCGCTTCCCCCGTCGTCGCGGCCTTCGAGGCCTGATCGAAGAGCGCTTGAGCCTTGGCCCCGGAGGCCGAGTTCGCCTGGCTCAACAGCGACTTGATCCGGCTGGCGTTGGGATCCGCATCCAGATTGGCGGGATTGGCCAAGACGGCCCCACGGGAGGCCTTGTGGGTCGCGCCGTAGATGGCGCCGGCCGCAGCGCCCAGCAATCCGGCACCGCAGAAAAGTCCGATGAAGCCGCCGAACCCGAGGCTGACGTGCAGGCCGAGATCAAGGGCCATCGCAGCACCAGCGCCCACGGCGCCGCCGATGGCCATGCCGCCGGCGCCCCAGCCGAAGGCACCCAGAATGCGCGAGGCGAGCGAGCGCTTGGGCGTGGCGAGGGGATTGGCCTTCGGCGCGGTGGTGCTCAACTTGATCGCGTCGGGGGCGATCGCGGGCTTGGGCGCCCCGACGGCACCCGCCGGCTTGGTGTTTCCGGTCGGCGCGACGGGCGCGACAGTCTTCAACGCGGCAATGTTCGCCATCCCTATTTCTCCTTCAACTCCGGCGCCTCTCCAGACGCCACCACTCCGAGGAGTCTTGTCCGGCGTTTTCGGATCAACTCGATAAAAAATCTGTTAATCCCGCGTTAATTTCTGGAAAAGCATGACGCATGGCCAGGCGACTTCTCCCCGCTCGGCCTTGCTGGCAGCGGGATCGCGCCCGGATTGTCGGATCGCCCAGGCAGGCGAGCGCGACGACGACGCCTCAGCCTCGAGCGGCCTCCGCATCCAGGGCCGTCTGGCCCGCCAGGGCCGCTCTCGAAACCGCGCGTCCCTGCGCCGCGATCACCACGGGGGAGCGATCGTTGGCGTAGAAATGGATCGTTCGGGCGCCGTTCATGTCGCTCACGCCTCGCAAATAGAGTTCGGCCTGATCGAGGCCCGCCGTCTGGGGATTGAAGGCATCCGCCACGATTTGCTTGCCGTCGAGCTCGACGACGTTGTAGTAGTGGGTGAGGCCTTCGGCCCCCTCCAGGTATCCCACCGAGGGACCGTCGATCACCGCCTTCGCCAGCACGATGCCGGACTTCAAGCCGGCCGACTGCAGGGTCATCTGCGTCAGGGCCGCCAAGCCGCGGCAGTCCACCAGCAGCGGGCGCTGGCCGCTCGCGAGCGTCTGGGAAACCAGCCCCTTGTAGCGCGTCAACTGGGCGTCGTCGAGGTGGCGCAACGGTTCGGGCAGCGCCGCGCGTGCCGCGGCACGCTCGCCGCCGGGCGCGCCCAGGTAGCGCTCCACGCTCGTGAGGCGTTCGTTCAATGTCTTCGCGAAGGCTTCGCTCACGGCCGGGTTCAAATAGTCCTCGGTCGAGATGTTCGTCTTGGCATTCAGGAAGGGCTCATGGTAGTCGCGCAGCAATGCGTTCAACTCGGGCGAGCTGTTGGGCGGCGCCGTGTCGTGGACGAGCCGGACGATCCGCTGAACCTTTTCCGTCTCGGAGAGCGCCGGCTCCTGGGCGATCGCCCGCGCCGGCCCGGCGAGCCGAGCCTCGAATTGCGGCCCGGTGTAGTCCGCCAGAATATTCGGCTGTACGCCCCCACGCGCGGCCGTTCCCTCGAGCAAATCCCCCTGCCCCAAGCGCGGGATGCCGGCGCCCGCCCGGCGTGCCGGCCCCACCTCACCCACCGTACGGCTCGAGAGCTCCTGCTTGCGCAGGGCTGCCGCACTTTCCGGGCCGTCCGCCTCGAGCCTTTCGGGCTTCAGGGGGCTGAGGCCCTTGACCGGATCCACCAGGCCCTGCAGATCCTGGCCCTGCGCCAAACCGATGGGACTCGCCGGCACGTGCCCTTCGAGCTCGGCGAGGCGCCCCTCGTGCGTCACGTGCGGCCGGAAGCCGAGGCGCCCGTCAACCGCCCGTCCGAAGGCCGTCCCGTCCACCTCCGCGGCGCGATCGCCGAGCGCATGGTCCAGCGCCGTGTTCAGCGCGCGCTTCTTGTCCGCGAGGTTCGAGGCCGCCTTGCGCAGGTGGCTCAAGCCCGGCTTCTCCCCCAGCCCTTCGAGCGCGTCGCCCACCCCGAGGCGATCGGCAACCTTTCCGAGCGCCTTGCCCGGCAACGCCGTCGCCTCACCGACTTGTTTCGCCACCTCCGCAGCGCCCTGCGCCAACGCGCTGCCGCGGGCCGCCTCCAGCAGCTCGCCGCCCTTGGTCGCCAGAGTGCTGGCCTTGGCGGCGTCGACCACAGCGCTCAAGGCGTCGGACTGGCCCACGACGGAAGCCGCGCGCTCCGCCAACGTCGCCCCCTCGGCGCTGCCGCCGCTGAGCAGCGCGGGCGCCAGGTTGCCCGCGATGTAACCCGCCGCATGCGCGATGCCGCCTTTGGAGGCTTGCTTCCAGAGCGCTTCGGCCACCTGCGGAATCTCACTCGGATGCACCGCGAGCGACGCCACGCCCTCGACCGCATCCACGGGATGCGCGGCCGCCGTCGCCAACCCCGTCACCGTATCGCCCAGGGCGTCTCCCACGCCGCGCGTGAAGTTGCCGAGCTGCGCGTCGCCGAAATCGACGGCCTTCTTGACGTCGTCCAGCGCCTGAGCCGCGCCGTGAGCCCCCAGAGCATCCAGCCCCTTGCTCACGAGCCCCAAGCCGAACGATCCCACTTCTCCGGGCACCTCGGCGACGTCCGCCGCAAGGTGGCCCGCCTCGGAAACGCCTTTGCCGAGGGCCTTGCCGACGTCCTCGATACCGGTCGAGACGGCGTGTACCGGCGCCTCCACGGCATGCACGATGTCGCCCCACAGCGAGCTGCCGTGGTGATGCTTGGCATGCGAGTGGGCGGCCCGGTGAACCGTCTTTCTTTCCGCCGGAGCCTTGCCGGGTGTCTGCGCGTCGCCCGTCTCCAGCGGCGGCGAAAGCTCCTCTTCCGGCGGCGGCGGCAGCTCTTGTGCGCCGATGGGGCCCGCGAGCGTGGCATCCGCGACCGCATGGCTGGCGTCCAGCACGACCTGCGGCAGTTCGAGCGCTTGCTCCTCCAGGGGCGCGACGGGCGGCGGAGGGGCTGGGGCCGAGATGCGCTTCGGTTGGGAATTGAGGCGATCGACCATCTGAGGCTCCTCCCTTGGGCACGCAAACAACGGCAGCGGACCGGTTGCTAGTTTCTTACCCGCCGGGCGAAGCCGCGACCCGGCGCCTCAAAAGAAATCCCCCGATCGAACAGTCGCAGCAGCGCGGGCGATCGCGACCTCGAAGCCGTTCGGACAGACGACCGGAGGTGAGGAAGGAGTGGGTACAAAGCAAGCAGAAGATTCGAAGCTTGATTTACCTGAGGAGCGACCATGCGCATGACGCCCACAACCGTTCGCGCGTCGATGGCGATCGCCGTCGTGGTCACGGCCTGTTCGCCGTCCCCGTCTCCCACCTCCCCGACGGTCGCGAGCCGCCGCACGAGCATGTCGCGCGTCGTTTCCCCGGCGCCCTCGGACAGCCCGACCGCGACGCCGTCGACCGGAGACACACCGACACCGAGCCCCGCAGAATCGAGCACCGCAAGCGCCACCCCGACGGCAACGCCAACGGCGACCGCGAGCCCGACCGCAAGCCCGACGCCGACTCCGAGCCCGTTGCCGTCTTTGGACCCCGGCACGACGCTCTTTTCGGGAACAGTTGACGACGAAACCGGCACGGCGGTGCCGAGCGCCACGGTCCAGATCACGTCGCTGAACGATGCCCTGCCATACAACAACACGGTCTCCGTCACCAACGGTAGCTACGTCGTCAAGGGCGCTCCAGCCGGCGTCGCGCTGAAGGTGACGGTCAGCAAAACCGGCTTCACGACGCGCTCGCGCATCGTCACCCTGGCGCTCCCCAGCCAGACCCAGCCGAACATCGTCGACTTCGGCGGGCCGGCGAACAGCGAAGATCCGGTCGGGCCCTCCTTCTTCATCTCCGACTACCCGGAAATCGTCTCGGTAACGCCGCTTGCGCAATCCACCGGCAACGACCCGGCGGGGGAGGCCTATTCCCTGACCCTGTCCGAACCGCTGGACGTCACGAACCAACGGCGCTTCGAAAGCGAGATTCGCATCTGGCCCGCCAACGCGGCCGCCGCACCGAGCGCAAACCCGGCGCCGTCTCTGCTGAACGGCACCCCTGGCGCCAACTTGCTCCAGTCCTGGCCGATCGCGAGCAACTTCTCGTCAGGCAACTACGCCATCGCCCAGGCGGGCTCCTTCGGCGATTTCGCCACCGGCGAGATTGCGAGCGTGACATTCAGCGCAGACGGCCTCACGGCCACCGTGAACTTCTCGGCGCCGCTCCTCACCAGCAACACCACGGCGCCGATGTATCAGATCGGCCTCGTTCATCCGGCGGGCGCGGCCGAGGTCGTCGACGGCAACGGCCATGCGCTGGGCACCGACAGCACCGGCGCACCAGGCTCTGCACCGACGGACGCGAGCGCGAGCCTCGTCTACGACGCCTTCGAAAACCCGGCACTCACCGGCAGTACATGGGGCAGCACCCACACGAACGTCACGTGGTTCGAACTCGCAAAGGACACCACGGTCCCGACCCTCACGGCGGTCGATTGTTTGGTCGCCGGGGGAGATTCGCGCATCCTCTTGACCTTCAGCAAGCCGATGGCGGCTTACGGAGGTGACGCGAGCACCGATGGCGAGTATCTTTCCCCCAAGGCCGCCGACGCGAAGAACTACGTCTTCGCCTTCGGGAAGGTGTCGAACGACGTCGCGAACGTGGATTTGAGCGCGGGCACGCCGCAGACCGCCACTTCCTTCGCCCAGGTCGCGACCGGCACCCCGGTCGTCTTCGCGCCGAGCGCCGTCAAGATCGACGTCGACCCCAGCATGCCTTCCGTCGTGCGACTCACCGCTTCGGCTGCCAACGACGAGCTGTCACCCGATCTCAGCGCCGTCAAGGTCCGCGTGGCGGGCGCGCAGGACCCCGCGGGCAACACCATCGTCGACACCAACGACAGCACCTCCAACGTGCAAACGGGATCGATCTGACGCCGACGGGACCCTGGGCAAAAAAGAAATCCCCCCGCTCGACCGTGTCGGGAGCGGGGGGTGATTCTAGGCCTCGACCTTGCGGGAGGCCTGGTGAGGTTCTGGCGGCGGGCTATCTTCCCACACCCTCACGGGTGCAGTAGGGTCGCTGCTGACGCGTTTCACGTTCGTGTTCGGGATGGGAACGGGTGGTTCCACGTCGCCTTGCCACCAGACTTGTCAAGGAACATCCCCC